>WGBK01000311.1 GCA_015494335.1 Gammaproteobacteria bacterium
AGACAAGGTCATCCATGCGCTGGAATCGCCACGACCGCGTCCGCGCTACTATGTCACCTTCCCGACCTACCTGTTCGGTTATCTCAAGCGCCTGCTTTCCACCCGCATGATCGACCGCATCCTGCTCGGGGTGTCCGGCGGCGGCGCACGATGAAGCCGGCCCTCATCGAGGACGAAGCGGGTCTCAAGGCGCTGCGCTTCGAGGGCGACGGCGACGCCATCCAGAGCCTGATCGACCCGCAACGGCCGGAGCGGCTGGTGATGCGCAACCTGCAGTACCTGATGAGCCTGCTGCTGTTCATTCCGCCGCCCGAGCGCATCCTGCTGCTTGGCGTCGGCGGTGGAGCCTTGCTGCAGTTCCTGCGCCATCACTACCCCGGGGCCCATGTCACCGGCGTCGAGATCGACGCGGGTCTGCTGCAGCGGGCGCAAGAGGAACTGGGACTGCCGCCGGCCGATGAACGACTGCACTACTGCATCGCCGACGCGGCCGAGTTCATTCGTTCGGATCGCGGGCGCTACGATCTCATCGTCACCGATATCTTCAACGGCCCGCAGTCTCCGGACTGGGTGTTGCAGGCGGATTTCCTGCAAGCGGTGCAGCAACGCCTGACGGAACAGGGCGGCGCCGGCTGGAACCTGCTGATCGGCTCGGAACAGCGCTTTACCCGTTTCTACCGGGAGCTGCGCCGGGTTTTCCGCCAGCAAACGCTGTGCCTGGAAGAAGACGATCACGAGAACCTGCTGGCCCTGGCGCTGAATTTCGAGCCGCCGGCGCTGGAGATGGGGGAACGCCTGCAACAGGCCGTGGAACTGGGCGATCGGCTCAAACTGCCGCTGACCGAGGCCCTGGCGAAGATCTACCAGATCAACCCGGTGGGCAGCGGCATCCTCTGAGCAATAGCGGGCATGTCGCTAGGGTTCCTCAAAAAATCCGGATTTTTTCGTGAGTGCAAGGAAGCACCGCGCGCAGAACCGCAGTGTATAAGGGGATACATGAGGATTCGAGCACGGGGCTGACGCCGCAATCGCGGAAAAAGACGATTTTTAGAGGTGCCCGCTACTTGCCGCCACCCTCGCAGGGCGGAGAATCGGCAACCTTGCCCGCCTTTTCGAACCATTCCCCGGGGGTCAGGGTATGCAGGGCCAACGCATGCACCTGCTTCAGTTCCTCTCGCAGGGCCTCGTTCACCAGCCGGTGACGCTTGATCAGCATCAGGCCCTCGAACTTCGGGCTGACCACGGTCACCTTCCAGTGCGACTCGGCATCGGGCGGCACATTGTGCATGTGGGTCTCGTTCTGTACCTCGAGAAACTCGGGAGCCAGTTCGGCTTCGAGCCTTTGTTCGATCTGCTGCTGCATGCTCATGGAAATACCTCGGGTTACATCAATCCGGCAAGGGTATCACGGGCATCCTGCATATTCTGGAAACGCGCGTCGATATCGGCGGCCATCATCTTCTGCACCCACATGCTGACACCCACCGGGATGTTCTTGTCCAGACGGTGCAGCGGCGTTGCCTTGCCCTCGATATGCTGGAACAGCAGGGACATGGGCTCACCCTTGTAGGGCAGGCTGCCGCTGAACATGGCGTAGGCGATGATGCCCAGGGCGTAGATATCGCTGCGATGGTCGGCTTCCTCGCCGCGTGCGCGCTCCGGCGACAGATAGGCCGGGGTGCCGATGATCATGCCGGTCTTGGTCAGGGTCATCTCGTGCTCGGAGGTGGCCGAGGCGATGCCGAAATCCACCACCTTGGCCAGGTCCTGGTCATTGACGAGGATATTGCTCGGCTTGATGTCGCGGTGGATGACCTGCTGTCGATGCGCCTCCCACAGGCCGTCGCAGACCTGGTGCAGGATCTTCATCGAGCGTTCGAGATCGAGAACCTTGTCCTTGATCAGCTTGTCGAGCCCGACGCTTTCGAAGTATTCCATCGAGATCGCCGACAGGCCGTCCTTGATCAGGAAGTCGTGGATGCGGATGACATTCGGGTGGCTGATCTTGCGCGAATACTTGAGCTCGCGCAGGAAACGCTCGCGGGCCTTGCCATCGGCGGTCAGTTCCGGGTGCATGAACTTGAGGATCAGGGTTTCGCCCACGGCCTCGTCTTCAGCCAGCATGACCCGTCCCATGGCGCCGCGCCCCACCTCTCGCACGATCTTGTAGCGATCCATCCAATAATCCGCCGGACTGAGTTCTTCTATGGTCTGGAAACTCACCACCTGGGTCTTGTCCAGCGCTCCGGGCTGATCCGGCAGAGGCGTTTCCTGGGACTGGCTGGCCTGATTGGCGCGGTTTTCCTCGATCTTCAGCAGACGGGTTTCGAACAGGTTGTCGTCCTCGAGCTTGAGGCGCGGCAGCCCGAAGTGCTCGGTCAGATGTTCGATGACTTCCTGGGCGGTGTCGCGCACCGTAGCCTGCAGGTGAGGTACGGCCTTGATGATGATGTTACGCAGCTTGTCCGCATGCTTCTCGGTGGCGATGGCATCGGCGGTTCGCAGGGCTTCGCGCTGTATCGCCGCTTCCTTCGACTTGAGGGCGCGCACGGCGATCTCCAGCCCCTTGCTGAAGCCGAGATCGCGCACCGCCTTGAGAATGGCGATGCTCGATTCCGGGTAACGCTTCTGTACCTCGGCCAGCATCTTCAGGGCCGATACATTCCTGCTGCCGCCGACCTGCTGGATGGCGCGCTCGCGCACCTGCCAGTCCTCGTGGAACAGGGTTTCACTGATGCTCGTGAGATCCTGGGTCTGCACATTGCGGTTCGCCGCCAGCTGATCGGCGGCGCCACGCACGAAATCGATCTTGTGTTCGAGCAGGCCGGCCGCTTCCTTGAAAATCCGCTCGTTGCCCCGGTTGAGCAGGCACTTGAGGGCCTGGTCTCGCCCCCACCATTCCTGCTCCGACAGGGCCTCGAGGTAGGCCTGCAGGGCGCCGGGCTGCTCCATGTCGACGACGATGGAGGTCACGGCCTGGCGCAATTCGTCGGACTGGGTCGCCGCCAGGGGCGCCAGCGCCGACAGGGTTTCCGGCCGCGCCTTGTTGCGCAGAACCTCCAGCGCCAGCTCACGGTCCACCTCGCCCATGCCCTCGACCAGCGCTGCCAGTGGCGAAGGATCGAAATCGCATTTCAGTCGCTTGAGCCCTTTCAGGGCCTCGATCAGGATGATGCGGGAATCGTCGGCGGCCATCTGCATCAGCAGTTGCGCGGCCTCGGGCTGATCCACGGCACTTAGGAAACGGATCAGGGCTATCTTGAGATCGGGCGCATCGAGGGTCGAGGGATCGATGCTGAGGCGTTCCATGTCGGTGCGCGCGGCCTGACGGGTGGCGATCTCGAGCAGGCGCTGGCCGATGCTGCCCTGCAGGCGCAGGGCGTTCTTGACCATCAGTTCGGGTGGCAGGCTGTCCTCGCGCATCTCGACGATGGATATGATCTCTGCCGCTGATTCGGGTTGATCCTGCAGCCGCCGGAACAGACGTGCCGGGCTGATACGGGTGGATTCGACCAGCACTTCGCGGGCGGCATCCCGTAGTTGGGTATCGTCCTCGGACAGCAGATCGAGCAGGTGTTCCTCGCTGTCCTGTCCTTCCTGCTGCAGGCAGAGCTGCTTCAGGGCCTTTGCATGGGCCGGCGGGGCAAGCGGAATGACTTCTAGGATGCGATCCAGGTTTTCGGCGGAGGCTTCGCGGATCTTGCCCAGCAGGGTCTGCCCCTTCGAGGACTCGGGGTCATCGCAGGCCAGGAATTGCTTGAGCGTACGGTTGAACAGAAAGGATCCGATGACCGCCATGTTCTCTCTTTGGAAACCCTGTTTTTGTTGTTGATCGACGAGTAATGTCCGCACGACCGCGCCCGCGCAAAGGCGGACAAAAAAAGCCGTGGCTGGATTATAGCCACGGCTTCAGGTTTTCGTCAGATTTTTCGCCGTCCCTGGCGATCTGGATCATTTCTTCTGGAACACGAATTCCTTGCTCGCACTGATGTCGATGAGGATCGTGTCGCCCGGACCGAATTCCCCGGCCAGCAGGCGCTGGGCCAGCGGATTCTCGATCTGGTGCTGGATCTCGCGCTTCAGCGGGCGAGCACCATACACCGGGTCGAAACCGACTTCCGCCAGCTCGTCCAGAGCGGCATTGGTGATCTCCATCTCGATATCGCGATCGCGCAGGCGTTCTTCCAGGTTGTTGAGCTGGATACGCGCAATGGTGCGGATCTCTTCCTTGCCGAGCGGATGGAACACCACCGTCTCGTCGATGCGGTTGATGAACTCGGGACGGAAGTATTGTCCGACCGTGACCATCACCGCGGCCTTCATGGCCTCGTAGTTTTCCTCGCCGGCCATCGCCTGGATCTGCTCGGAACCGAGGTTCGAGGTCATGATGATGACGGTGTTGCGGAAGTCCACCGTGCGGCCCTGACCATCGGTCAGGCGGCCGTCATCGAGCACCTGCAGCAGGATGTTGAACACATCCGGATGCGCCTTCTCGACCTCGTCGAGCAGCACCACCGAGTAGGGCCGGCGCCGCACCGCTTCGGTCAGGTAGCCACCTTCCTCGTAGCCGACATAGCCCGGGGGCGCACCGACCAGCCGCGCAACGCTGTGCTTCTCCATGAATTCCGACATGTCGATGCGCACGATGGCATCCTCGGTGTCGAACAGGAACTCGGTCAGCGCCTTGGTCAGCTCGGTCTTGCCCACGCCGGTGGGGCCGAGGAACAGGAACGAGCCGTTGGGCCGGTTCGGGTCCGCGAGACCGGCGCGGGAGCGGCGAATGGCGTTGGATACCGCCACGATCGCCTCGCGCTGACCGACCACGCGCCTGGCCAGTTCGTCTTCCATGTGCAGCAGCTTCTCGCGCTCGGACTCCAGCATCTTGGATACCGGGATGCCGGTCCAGCGGGATACCACCTCGGCGATCTCTTCCTCGCCGACCTTGTTCTTGAGCAGCTTCATCTCGCTCATCTCGGCGGCGGCGGCCATCTCCAGCTGTTTTTCCAGCTCGGGAATCTTGCCGTACTGCAGCTCCGACATGCGCGCCAAGTCGCCGGCGCGTTGCGCCGCCTCGAGTTCGATGCGGGCGCGCTCCAGCTCTTCCTTGATGTGCGTGGTGCCCTGCAGGGCGGCCTTCTCGGCCTGCCAGATCTCTTCCAGATCGGCGTATTCCTTTTCCAGCCTGTCGATCTCTTCCTGCAAGGTCGCCAGACGCTTCTTGGACGCCTCGTCGGTCTCCTTTTTCAGCGCTTCGCGCTCGATCTTGAGCTGGATCAGGCGGCGTTCGAGACGGTCCAGCACTTCCGGCTTGGAGTCGATCTCCATGCGGATGCGCGAGGCGGCCTCGTCGATCAGGTCGATCGCCTTGTCCGGCAGCTGCCGGTCGGTGATGTAGCGGTGCGACAGGGTCGCCGCCGCGATGATCGCCGGATCGGTGATCTCGACACCGTGATGCAGCTCGTACTTCTCCTTCAGGCCGCGCAGAATGGCGATGGTGTCCTCGACCGAGGGCTCCAGTACCAGCAC
>WGBK01000312.1 GCA_015494335.1 Gammaproteobacteria bacterium
AATGCTGGCGCTGGCGCCATCCTGAGGGTCGTCCAGCACATAGCGCGTCAGTTGCAGCGTGGAGTCCGACTTGAGGAAGATCCTTGCCTGGTCCAGCATGTCGAGGGCGAGGCGGCCCTTCGGCCCGGTACGAATGCGATCGCCCTCATAAACCGGTGACTGGATTTCCAGCAGGCGTTCGACACCGGTTTTGTCCAGGGCCAGCGCACTGCCCTGCAGGGCGCGTACCCAGCCGACCTGGCGCAGGGTCGGCAGCTTCTGCAACGGAACGAGACGACGAATGGTCACCAGGCGCAGCCGCGACCCGGGCACCAGCCGCCCGGTGTAGCGGTTGAAGGCAGACGGATTGAGTTCCCGCAGCTTGCTCTCGATGGCCGGCCACAGACGCTGCTGACCGGGGTATACCCGTCGCACCAGTTCCTGCAGCGTCTGGTTGCGACCGACGCGCATGATCTGACGCGAGGACGGGGTCAGCTCCACTTCGGCATTGCCCGCCGTGGCGGCGGACTGGGCCGCCGACGGCAGAGCCAGCCACAGAAACAGCAGCGGCAGCAGGCAACGCAAACCGGCCTTCACGGCATCACCCGGGCCAGTTGCTCGGCTTTCACCAGCGCCAGGCTGACATAGTGGGCGGCCACCCGCAGCACTGCCAGATCGTTCTTGTCGAAGGGCCGCTCTCCCTGCTGGTTGACTACCTCGAGCACACCGAGCTGGCGCTCTCCGTCCCGCAAGGGGGCGCACAATACCGACAGGCTGCTGAAGCCGATCAGCTGGTCCACCTCCGGCGACCAATCGATGGAGCGGCGCACATCCTCGACCAGCACCGGGCGATTGAGCTTCAGACACTGCCCGACGATACCGGTGAAACGGTCGATGCGATGGTTGAGCAGACGATCGCGGGTGTCGCCGACCACCTCGACGAACTGCAGTTCGGCACTGCGTTCGTCGAGCAGCAGCAACGAACCATGCTCGGTATCGCTGGCGTGCAGAACCAGCTGCAACAACTCGCGGAACAGCTCGGACAGATCGGTCTGCTCATCGATATGGCTGGTCAGGTCGTCGATCTGGTTAAGGGCGCGGAAGGCCAGTTGCATGCGCGCCAGCCGCGTGCCCAGCTGGCCGTTGCGCGTTTTCAGCAGGTCGTTCTCGTCGCGCAGGATATCGATGATGTCTCGGCGGTGCAGGCTCATGCGTGGATTCGGCTCCGTTCGGAAGGGGCCGCCGGCAGGCAAGCCCATCGCCCGAGGATAGACCATTTTGCGCGAAAATGCCTTGCCAAGGCCGCTTCAGGCAAAGCACCAGCCACCTCAACTATGGGCGGGGCAGATCAGCCCGGCTTCATCGCCCCTTTGCAGGATAGGCTGTGCCAGCGCGGCATCTTCTTGTCGATGCGCAGGGCGGTCAGACGCCCTCCCCAGATGCAGCCGCTGTCGAGGGCAAAGCAGTTGCCGTACTGGCCGGTGGGCAGGGTCGACCAGTGTCCGAAGGCGACCCGGTTGAACTTGATCGCCGACTGCTTGAACTCGAACCAGGGGATCGCCGAATCCTTCTTCTGCCGCTGCGGGGCGCCCTTGGCGTTGAGATCCAGCCTGCGGTCCGGCTTCAGGTAGCGCATGCGGGTAAAGACATTGGTGATGAAGCGCAGCCGGTCCATGCCCTCGAGATCATCGGACCATTTCAGCGGGCGATTGCCATACATGTGATCGAGAAAATCGCCTGCCGAGGAACCACGCAGCACCGTCTCGACCTCGCTCGCCCGGGCCAGGGAATCGCTGATGCTCCAGCCGGGGTAGATGCCGGCATGGACCAGCGCAAAGTTGAGATCGATATCGAAGTGCAGCAGCGGCCGATGACGCAGCCAATCGATCAGTTCCGGGCCATCGGGGGCATCGAGTACCTGTTGCAGGGTATCGCCCTCGCGCAGCCGGTCATGGGCATGTTGCACGGCGATCAGGTGCAGATCATGGTTGCCGAGCACGGTGACGGCACGGTCGCCAAGGTCGCGCACGAAGCGCAGGGTCTTCAGGGAGTCCGGTCCGCGATTGACCAGGTCCCCGACCAGCCACAGGCGGTCCTTGCCCGGCTTGAAATCGAGCAGTTTGAGCAGCTTTCGGAAGTCGCGATAACAGCCCTGGATATCGCCGATGACATAGACCGCCATGAAATCCCCGGTTTATTTTTCTGGCTTGTGCAACTCGATATGGCGAAACCAGCCACCGGCCAGGGCCGGTTCGTCGCGCAGGCAGCGCAGATCATCGCAGGCCTCGAGCAGTTCTTCAAATACCACATTGGTACGGGTCGCGACATGACGCAACAGGGGGTTGAGCATGCGCTTGAGCCAGGCCCGCTCTCCGGGGCGCAGGAACTTGTCGAAGATCAGGATGCGCCCGCCGGGCTTGAGCACCCGCGCAGCCTCGGTCAGGGCGCGCTGCGAATCCGGCACCACGGCCAGGATCAGGTGCAGGATCACCGCGTCGAAACTGTGATCCTCGAAGGGCAGGTCCATGGCGTCGCCAACTTGCAGCTCGATATCCAGCTCCGGACGCTGCCGCGCCCGCTTTTCGGCGCGAGCCAGCATCGCCGGTGTAATGTCGATGCCGACATAGCGCGGCCCCGGCGGCAGGTGGGGAATATCCAGCCCGGTGCCGACCCCGCTGATCAGCACTTCCGGCCGGGACTCCGGATCCAGGGCCAGACGCTCGAGACTGCGCCGACGGAAGCCGTCAAAGGCGCTGTCGACGACCCGGTCGTAGATCGGCGCGATCAGCGTGTAACTGTGCTTGAGGGCCATGCCGGGCTGCCGTTCAGTGCAACACGCGCGGCATCG
>WGBK01000313.1 GCA_015494335.1 Gammaproteobacteria bacterium
AAGCTGGGCCGTCCGCTGATCACCGTGGCCTGCAACGAGGACATGACGGCCGCCGACCTGGTTGGCCGTTACCTGCTCGACGCCGACGGCACCCGCTGGCTCGACGGACCGCTGACCACCGCCGCGCGCATCGGCGCCATCTGCTATCTCGACGAAGTAGTCGAGGCGCGTCAGGACACCACCGTGGTGATCCATCCGCTCACCGACCACAGGCGCACCCTGCCGCTGGACAAGAAGGGCGAGGTGGTCATGGCCCACCCCGATTTCCAGCTGGTGATTTCCTACAACCCCGGCTACCAGAGCCTGATGAAGGACCTCAAGCAATCCACCAAGCAGCGCTTCGTGGGCATGGACTTCGACTATGCCCCCGCCGCGGAAGAGGCCGAGATCCTGTCGGCCGAAACCGGCATCGACCCGGATACCGCGCAGAAGCTGGTGCAGGTGGCCGAGGCCGCGCGCAACCTCAAGGGGCATGGCCTCGACGAGGGCATCTCCACGCGTCTGCTGGTCTATGCAGCCAGCCTGATGCGGCAGGGCATCGAGCCCGCCGACGCATCGCGCATGGCGATGGTGCGCCCGATCACCGACGATGCCGACATCCGCGATACGCTGGATCAGGCGATCGCCGTCGTGTTCGGCTGATTCCCGTCTCACCGGTTCCGCCCACAGCGGTTGCAAGCATGGTCGAAGCAGACAACATCAAGTGCAATTACAGCGAGGTGCGCGCCCTGCTGCCGGAAAGCCTGGCCGAGCTGCGCCAGCAACTCTCCGCCGACGGGATCAAGGGTTTTGCCCATGGACTGGAGCTGCTGTGCATGATGGGCCGGGGCGCCGAGCCGCCCCTGGTGTTCATGGAGGAGGCCGCCGAGGTGGCCGCCCATGCCGGCGAAAGGATGATCTATCCGGTGGCGAAGGCCGCCTACCAGATCTCGCGCAGTCCCAATGCCGAGGCCATCGTGCCCTTCCTGCAAACCATCGCCGCGGTGGCGCGTCGGCTGGAGCAGGCCCGTCTGCTGCAGGGCTATCTCGATCTGGTGCAGGAAATGGTGGATCGCACCTCGATCTCGATTCACGGTTCCCACGCGACCATGCCCAGCCCGGCACTGATCCCCTTCGTGCAGATCGCGCCGCGACTGCTCGGCGAATTGAACATCGGCGGCCTCAAGCGCTGGATGGCCTACGGCATCGCCCAGCACAGCCACCACCCGGATCACCTGGCGGAGTACTTCGAGCTGGCCACACCGGACAGCCGTGCGGTGATGCAGCGCGAACGCTCCGGCACCCTGCTGGTCGATGTGGAGCGACGGCTGGAGCTGTTCCAGCTGGCCCTGTGGGACATCGACGAGCGCGTCTACCCCTATTCGCGCATGCTTGACGAGCGCTCCGACCCGCGCCCCTATTATGATGACCATGGTATCTTCCTGCCCGATGTCAACGATGACCTGGAACGGCCGGACGGGCAGGTCGTCAGCGGCCTGGAGCAGTTTCTCGCCGCGCTGGCGCACATGGCCGGGCACCGCCAGTGGACTTCACCGGTGTTCGCCGACAACCGCAGCCCGATGCAGCGCATCGCCATCGAGACCTTCGAGGATTCGCGCATCGAGCACCTGCTGATGCAGCAGTATCCGGGGCTGCGCCGGCTGTTCCTGGCGCTGCACCCGGCCCCGATCGAGGGCGAATGCGACCCGCAGACGGCCTCCTGCGTTCGTCATCGGCTGACGATGCTGTCGCGGGCGATCCTCGATCCGAATCACGGCTATGGCGATCCGCATATCCTCGAATTCGCCAAGCGATTCCATGATCGCATGGCCGAAGGCGACAGCAGCACGGCCGATTCCGAGATGCTCGGCATCCAGTTCATGGCGCGCACCCGCAGTGCCTCGGATTCGCTGCCCAATGTCTGGTTCAAGGATACCGAGATCGCCTATCGCGACGACAACCGCAACCTGTGGCAGTTCTACGAGCTCGATGATGACGAGGATTTCCATGTCGAACCGAGCGAGATCGAGGAGACCGATCCGGAAGACCGCCTGCCGCCGCGCCACTACCCGGAATGGGACTACAAGGCCAAGACCTACCGGCCGGACTGGGTCAGTCTCTACGAGGGACTGCACGCGAGCGGCGAGGCCAGCCACATCGACAGGCTGCTGGCCAGGCACCGGGGCCTGGCCAAGCAGCTCAAGCGCCTGCTGGACATGCTCAAGCCCCAGGAATACGAGCGGGTGCGCTTCCAGGAAGAAGGCACCGAACTGGATCTGGATATCGCCATCCGCTCACTGATCGACTTCCGTAGCGGTCACACGCCCGATCCGCGCATCAACATGAGCTTCCGCCATGCCGGACGCAACATCGCCGTCAGTCTGCTGCTGGATCTGTCCGCTTCCCTCAACGAGGTGCCCCGCGGCTGCGATCAGACCATCCTGCAGCTCAGCCAGGAGGCGGTCACCCTGCTGGCCTGGTCCATCGAACAGCTCGGCGATCCCTTCGCCATCGGCGGCTTCCATTCGGACACCCGCCACAACGTGCGCTACTTCCACTTCAAGGGCTTTTCCGAACACTGGGACGACGACGTGAAGGCCCGCCTGGCGGCCATGGACGCCGGCTACTCCACCCGCATGGGCGCCGCCATGCGCCACGCCGGCCACTACCTGAAGAACCAGAAGGCCGACAAGAAGCTGCTGCTGATCCTCACCGACGGCGAGCCGTCCGACATCGACGTGCACGACGAACGCCTGCTCATCGAAGACGCCCGCAAGGCCGTACTGGAGCTGGACACCGACGGCATCTTCACCTGGTGCATCAGCCTCGACACCAAGGCCGACGACTACATCGGCGACATCTTCGGCCAGCAGTACACGGTCATCGACCACGTCGAGCGGCTGCCAGAAAAACTGCCGCTGCTGTTCGCGGGGCTGACGTCGTAACAACGCCGGCATGGATCGACATTTGTGGTGTAGGAGAGGCGCCCTCGCCGCGATAACACAGGGACGAGTGGCAAGGGGCGAGGAACTAGAAAAAGCATTTGTGCCTTGGCTTCGACGAGCCGGTTGCTTTTGATAGTCCTCGACCTCGTTCATCGCGGCGAGGGCGCCGCTCCTAC
>WGBK01000314.1 GCA_015494335.1 Gammaproteobacteria bacterium
CTCACCTTCCGCGCACGCTTCGGCGTCGAAAGAAACGGTGTCAGCCTGCTGGCCGATGGCTTCTATTCCAAGGGCTCCGAGATCAAGGACGGCTACCCGGAATTCACCGACAAGATGCTGAAGAAGCTGGGCTGGTGGGATGATCTTACGGACGAAGAGAAGAAGGCGGCGGAAGGTCGCAACTGGAAGACCGACCTTTCCGGCGGAATCCAGCGGGTTGCCATCAAGCATGGCTGTGCGCCCTTCGGAAACGCCAAGGCGCGAGCTGTGGTGTGGACCTTCCCCGATCCGGTGCCAATCCATCGAGAGCCGCTCTACACCAGCCGACGCGACCTCGTGGCCAAGTACCCGACCTACGAGGATCGCAAGTCCTTCTGGCGACTGCCGACCCGCTACAGCTCGATCCAGGCCAAGGATTACAGCAAGGATTATCCGATCATCCTCACCACAGGCCGCCTGGTCGAATACGAAGGCGGTGGCGACGAGAGCCGTTCCAACCCCTGGCTGGCGGAATTGCAGCAGCACATGTTCGCCGAGATCCATCCTCGTGACGCCAACAATGCCGGCATTCGAGACGGCGACGATATCTGGCTCGAATCGCCGGAAGGAAAGGTCAAGGTCAAGGCTCTGGTAACGCGTCGCGTGAAATCGGGCGTGGCCTTCATGCCCTTCCATTTCGGTGGCGTGTTCGAGGGCAGGGATCTCCGGGACAAGTACCCGGAAGGCTCTGACCCCTATATATTGGGCGAGGCTGCCAACACGGCCATGACCTACGGTTATGATTCGGTCACACAGATGCAGGAAACCAAGTGCAGCCTGTGTCGCATCCAGAAAGCTTGAGGAGAATCACCATGGCAAGATTGAAATTCTACTGCGACGCAGAACGCTGCATCGAGTGCAACGGCTGCATCACCGCCTGCAAGAACGAGAACAATGTGCCCTGGGGCGTGAATCGCCGCCGTGTCGTCACCATCAAGGATGGGGAGAAAGGCGAACGATCCCTGTCGGTGGCTTGCATGCACTGTTCCGATGCGCCCTGCGCGGCGGTCTGTCCGGTCGACTGCTTTTACACGACCGATGACGGTCTGGTGCTGCACGACAAGGATATCTGTATTGGCTGCGGCTACTGTTTCTATGCCTGCCCCTTCGGTGCGCCGCAATTCCCCGAAGACGGCGCCTTCGCCAGCCGCGGCAAGATGGACAAGTGCACCTTCTGCGCCGGTGGTCCGGAGCCGGACGGCAGTTCGGAGGAATATCGCAAGTACGGCCGCAATCGACTGGCCGAGGGCAAGTTGCCGCTGTGCGCCGAAATGTGCGCCACCAAGGCCCTGCTTGCCGGCGATGCCAATGTGCTGGCGGACATCTACCGCAAGCGGGTGATCAATCGTGCGGCAAGCAGCCTGCGCCGGGGCGTGGATCTGCAGCGTACCAACCTGGGTGGCCTGCCGGACGCCTCGAGCTGATGGATGGGCCGAGCCTGCCGATCGTAGCCATCGGGCATTCCGTGGTTACCATGATTTCTGCTGGCGGAGGAGATAGCGGATGAGAGCGTATCACTGGATGGTTCTGGTCCTGATGCTGTGCTTCGGGGTGCCGCTGCAGGCAGCGGAAGATCCACAGTCCGGGCCGATCATGGTGCCGAACCCGGCTGCGGATCTGTGGCGAGCTGTGCGTCAACGCGGTGACCAGCCGGTGCCGGCCCGGAGCCAGGTGCAGGGACTCGATAGCAGCGAGCTGATCAATGTCAACGGGCAGCGTTTTCGCGAATATCGCCGTGAGCGGTTCATTCGAATTGCAGGTTATACCCTGGCGGGAACGTTTTTGCTGATCCTGCTGTTCCACGCCATCCACGGTGGGCTGGATCATGAGCGAACGGGGCGGCGTATTCCCCGCTTCGAATTGCCGGACCGGGTCGCTCATTGGCTGCTGGCCAGCATATTCCTGTTCCTGGCCCTGACCGGCTTGACGCTTCTGTTTGGTCGCTTTGTTCTGATCCCCTGGCTCGGGGCCGAAGCCTTCTCACCGATTGCCAGCGCGAGCAAGGAAGGCCACAACCTGTTCGGCCCGCTGTTTATCGTGGCCCTTGGCTGGGTTTTTCTTCGCTTCGTGTCGCGCAATCTCCCATCCCGTGGCGATCTGGTCTGGCTGCTTCGGGGCGGGGGGTTACTCGGGAATTCCCATCCGCCAGCGGGATTTTTCAATGCCGGGGAAAAGATCTGGTTCTGGCTGCTGATTCTGGGCGGACTGGCGCTGATCCTGTCGGGCTTGTTGCTGGACTTTCCGTTTCTGGCGCCCAGTCGTGACGGCGAGATCCTCGCTCTGGTAGTGCATGGCCTGGCGGCAATCCTGCTGATTGCATTCATGTTCGGTCATGTCTATGTCGGCACCATCGGAGTCAAGGGTTCGCTGGATTCGATGACGGAAGGCCATGTCGATGAAGGCTGGGCACGCAGCCATCACTCGCTGTGGTACGAGGAGGTGAAGGGGTTGGCCGAGCCGGAGGCGGACCGTGAAGACGAGCAGCTGAAAACCGGGCTGGCGGAGGAAGCGAAATGAGCCTGGCGGATTTCATCGATATCTGGCTGTGGCGGTTTGCACTGGCGGTGTTTGTGGTCGGAGCAGCCTGGCGCGTGCTGGCCATGCTGGCCACGGGACGGCCGAAGGACCTGAGCACCCCCAGGGCATCGGCCGCGGCCGGCGGCTGGCATGCGCTGTTCTCGCGCTTTCTGCCGCGGCGGGAGATGGCCGGTCGCGAGCGCCTGCATGTGATCGGTGGATACCTGTTTCACCTCGGTCTGTTCGCGCTGTTGTTCCTTGCCGCGCCCCACGTGGATTTCTATCGCGATCGCCTGTTCGGCGTGGGCTGGGCCGCGCTGCCGAACTGGGGTTTCATCCTGGCTGCCGAGGCTGCTTTCTTCGGTTTGTTGCTGCTGTGGCTGCATCGCGTACTCAACCCGGTCACGAGGCTGATCTCGAGTACCGGCGATCATGCAGCCTCTGTTCTCACCTTTCTGGTCATGCTGACCGGCTGTCTGGCCCTGGCTCGCGCCCATGAAAGCCTGCGCCTGTTGCATTTCTTCATGGTAGAGCTGTTCATGATCTATTTCCCCTTCAGCAGCCTGATGCACAGCATCACCTTTGCCTTCAGCCGCGCCGCCATCGGGGCGCACTATGGGCGTCGTGGTGTCAAGACATGAAGCGGTCAGCGAGGAGCCAGAAATGACAGTGGACATGAACCTGTTCCGCGGTTTCGTCGAGCAGATCAAGTTGCTGCCGTCGATGGCGCAGCCTACGGATTATCCCGACAGCGATCGCGTGGCCGCGGCGAAGCAGGTATTCGCGGAAAAGCTCGACAGCCGCCTGGCGAGTCATCTCGAGGCCTGCGTGCACTGCGGCATCTGCGCTGATGCCTGTCACTACTATGTGCAGAGCGGCGATCCCTACTACACGCCGATCCGCAAGATCGAACCGCTGATGCGCTACTACCGGCGCGAAAAGGGGGCCTTCCGCTGGCTCAACCGGCTGTTCGAGAGGGATATCAGTGAAGCGGACCTCGAGCAGTGGCAGCCCCTGGTCTACGACAGTTGTACCGAATGCGGGCGCTGCAGCTTTGCCTGTCCCCAGGGCGTGGATATCGCGTCGATGGTGGTGGTGATGCGGCAGGCCCTGGCCAGTGCCGGACTGATTCCGGCCGGATTGCGTGCCGTGGAACAGGAGCAGGGCAGCCGCGGGACGGTTTTCGGCGTCGGCAGCGAACAGCTGATGCAGGCCGTCGAGGCACTGCGTGAAAAGGGCCACGAGGTGCCGGTGGACAAGGAAAAGGCGGATGTTCTGGTGCTCAGTTCGACGCTGGATGTGCTGCTGTTCAACGATGCGCTGGAATCCACGGTCCGGGTCATGAACCACCTCGGGCTGAACTGGACCATCCATACCTGTGCTTTCGAGGGGGCCAACTTCGGCATGTTGTCGGGCCTGGAGAAGGTACAGAAGGCGGCCTCGGAGCGCATTACCCGAGAGGCGATTCGCTGCGGGGCGAGTTACGTGATCGTGCCGGAATGTGGCCATTCCTACCCGGCCCTGCGCTGGGACGGAGCCAATGAACATGGCGAGCCCTTGCCCTTCGAGGCTTTGGCTATCTCGGAATTTCTCGGTCGCGAGGTGATGGCCGGGCGGCTCAAGCTGAAGCCCGTCGGCAAGGGACGCCGGATCACCTATCACGACCCCTGCAAGGTGGGGCGCCACGGCGGCGTGTTCGAGGAACCGAGAGCGGTATTGCGGGAACTGGGACTGGAACTGCGCGAGATGCCGGCATCGCGGGAGATGAACTATTGTTGTGGCGGTGGAGCCGGTCTGTTCCTGATCGAGTCGGCGCGTCACAACCGCGACATGGGTTTCGATCTCAAGCGGGAACAGGTCGAGGCCACGGGGGCCGAGAGCCTGGTTACCGCCTGCGGCAGTTGTCGCATCAATTTCCTGGCCGGGGCCGACCGCGTGCAATGGGACCGGGGTATCGAGAGCCTGGTCGAACTGGTGGGACAGGCCTTGCCGAAAGAGCCGCCCGCTTCCTGAGCCGGGCATTCTACAGCGAGAGCTTCAGCGCCTCGTCATTGCAGAAATCGAGTATGAAATCGACCAGTTCGTCCGGCCGGTTCAGGTCCAGATGCGGCAGGGGACGGGGCAGGGAAACCGGTTCGTCGCTGGCCACCGCGATGATGTGACGACGCTGGCCGCAGAGCAGCGGTCGCCCCAGGGACGGGCGATGCAACTCGATCTTGGGAAAGACCTCGTTCTTGAAGCCCTCCACCAGCACCAGATCCAGCCGCCGGGGGTCGAACATCTCCAGCAGTTCCGCCAGGGTCGGCTCCTCGTTGTCCACGGGTACTTCTCTTTCCTCGATCAGCGCAATGCGGCGGCGCGAAGCCACCAGCGTCTGCAGGGCGCCGGCCTTGCGCAGTTCCCAGGAATCCTTGCCCGGCTGGTCCAGGTCGAAACCATGATGGGCGTGCTTGACGATGGCGATACGCAGGCCATGCTCCCGGAGCATCGGGATCACGGCCTTCAGCAGGGTGGTCTTGCCGGTACCGGACCAGGCGCAGAAACCCAGCAGTGGGACCGGGCAGCGTATCACCGGGCCACCGCCTTGAGTTGTTCGTAGTCCGCCGGGCGGTTGAGATTGACGAAGGTTTCGGGCCGATCACTGAAGTCGGCCGCAACCCAGGGATGGCGGTCGTACCAGAGGTCGATCTTGCGTTCTCCCGATTGCAGGAATGCCTCGAGGTCGTTCAGCAGATCGCGGGCGATCAGTGCATGGACGGGCTGGATGCGTTCGCCGTCGTGGGCCACGATGATGCGGGCTTCGGGGGTCTGTTCCGCCGCTGTCAGCAGGCGCTGCAGGTAGTCTTCGGGCAACAGCGGCGAATCGCAGGGCGTGACCGCCAGCCAGCCGTCCTCGCAGGCATTGAGCAGGGCGGCGAATCCGGCCAGCGGTCCCTGGAAACCGTCGAGGCGGTCGCGTACCACCGGGTAGCCGAGAGCGACATAATCGTCGAGGTTGCGGTTGGCGTTGATCAGGATATGCCCGGTCTGCGGCTGAAGACGTTCCAGCAGATGCCGAATCAGCGGCTTGCCGTCGAGTTCCACCCAGCCCTTGTCGATACCGCCCATGCGGCTGCCGCGCCCTCCGGTGAGTATGCCTGCCGTTACCGGTAGATTCATGTTCTGTTCGCCTGTGTGATGGGGTTTTCCGATGCGACTGGATCAAGCTTGAGCAGGATCTCCTCGTTTGGGGCTGCCATCCCTCATGTCGATATTACTGGGATCAAGGGAAGGGGTCAGCAATCCTCGTGCCACCCGGCTTTTACCGTGGCGGTCGCTCCGCGGCCATGGACTGGTACAGAATGACCCAGGGAGTCGCAAGGAGCCGGGCCAGATTGTCCCAGCCGGCAACCGCCAGGCCCTCCGGGCTTGCAATGCCGGGGTTGGCTGGATTACTGTGGCCGGGTCCGATCTTTCCTGGCGCGATCATGAACCAGTTTACCGCAGGCCCGAAATCCATCGAGTCGCCCGACATTGTCGAGGACGGAGTGGATCGGCGCAAGCTGCTTTCCGTGCTCATCGTCGACGACGAACCGGGGATTCGCCGCTTTCTCAGCAAGGCCCTGCAGAAGCGTTTCGGCCTGGTGGAAGTGGCCGAAGATGCCGAGCAGGCCGAGACCTTGCGCCAGCGCTGCCATTTCGACGTGATCATCGCCGACATCCGCCTGCCCGGCCTGAGCGGTATCGAATGGATGGAGCAGGTGCGTGCCGAGGCGGCAGACACCACCGTCATCTTCATGACTGCCTACGCCGACATGGATACGGCCATTCATGCACTGCGCCTCGGCGCCTCCGACTTTCTGCTCAAGCCCTTCCGCACCGAGCAGATGATGGCGGCAGTGGAGCGCTGTCTCGGCCACCGCCAGGTGGCGCGGGAGAATTTCGTACTCAAGCGCCAGGTCAGCGAACAGTTTGAAACCGGCTTCATCGGAGAGAGCCCGCCAATCCGTCAATTGTGCGAGGTCATCAAGCGGGTCGCCCCGATGAACTCCACGGTGTTGATCGAAGGAGAATCGGGTACCGGCAAGGAATTGGCGGCCCGGGCCATACATCGCCTCAGCGGCAGAGAGGGCAGCTTCGTGGCGGTCAACTGCGGTGCCCTCGCGCCGGAGTTGCTCGAATCGGAACTGTTCGGCCATGCCCGGGGCGCCTTCACCGGCGCCCAGCAGGCGCGGGATGGCCTGTTCGTCTATGCCAATGGCGGCACCCTGTTTCTTGACGAGATCGGCGAGATGCCGTTGCCGATGCAAACCCGCCTGCTTCGAGTACTCGAGGAGCGCAGCCTGCGGCCGGTGGGCAGCAACCGCGAGATTCCCGTCGATGTCCGCATCGTCGCGGCTACCAACAAGCAGCTGGAAAGCGAAGTCGAAGCTGGCCGGTTCCGAGAGGATCTGTATTACCGGCTGAATGTCCTGTCGCTGCGATTGCCTCCGCTGCGTGATCGGGTCGAGGATATTCCGCTGCTGGCGGCCTACTTCATCGAGCGCATGGCCAGGGAAATGGGGGTCGAGCCGCCGGAATTCCGCGAATCGGATCTGTTGCGTATGCTCGATTACAACTGGCCCGGAAATATCCGCGAGTTGCGCAATGTGATCGAACGCTGCCTGTTGCTCGGTTCCACGCCGGGGAAATGCATCCTGAGTCATCCTGCCGTTCAGTCCGACGATGTGGAAGAAGAAGGCGTTCGTCTGGATGCGGTGGAGAAACGCCATATCCTGAAAATCCTTCGACTGGAAAAGGGGAACAAGTCGGCCGCGGCTCGCAAGCTGGGTATCGCCCGCAAGACGCTCGAGCGAAAGCTGAAGGAATGGGGTGAGCAATAGGCGCATTCCGCGGGTGTTTCTGCGATTGGGCGAGCGCCTGGGCAGCAGTCTGCGCTACAAGTTGCTGGCCCTGGTGCTGGCTCCAATACTTCTGGTGGTTCCGCTGGCCCTGCTGCTTTCCGGCTGGTGGGGTGCGCGCTTCACCTATGACCAGCTGTTCTTCAAGGTCAGCACCGATCTCAATGTTGCTCACGATGCCTTCGAGCGGGTGCAGAAGGATTACCTGCACCGTCTGGAGCGTCTTGGCGAAAGCCAGATGCTGCGTTCCAGCCTCGATGTGCAGAACCATGTCTCGCTGCGAGAACAGTTGTCCCGCTTCCGCCGCGCCGAGGGCTTTTCCTACCTGTGGTTGCTGGATCCCGAGGGTCGCCGCATTATCGATCCGCCGCCGGGACCACCGGCCCGCAGCTCTCCTTTGCTGATCGCGGCCACCCGCGGTACCGCACGCAGCGGTGTCGAGCTTTTTGACTCCGACGAGCTGGCCCGGCTGTCGCCGCTCCTGGCGAGGGCTGTGCGCCTGGACCTGGTGGCTACGCCCCGGGCGCGACCAAGTCAGCGCAAGCTCGAGGATCGCGGCATGATGATCCGCGCCCTCTACCCCTTGCGCAACGCGGCCGGAGAGGTGCAGGCCATTCTCGACGGAGGGGTTCTGCTGAATCGCAATTTTGCCTTTGTCGATGGGATCCGCGATCTGGTCTATGGCGAAGGCAGCCTGATCGAGGGCAGCCTCGGCACGGTGACGGTCTTTCTCGACGATGTACGCATTTCCACCAATGTGCCGCTGAAGCAGGGGGAGAGGGCGCTGGGTACGCGCGTCTCTGATGAGGTGCGCAGTCAGGTGCTGGATGCCGGACAGAAATGGATCGATCGTGCCTTCGTCGTCAACGACTGGTATATCTCGGCCTACGAGCCCATCGTCGACAGCTCCGGCGAGCGGATCGGCATGCTCTATGCCGGCTATCTGGAGTCGCCCTATCGCAATGCACTGCTCGCCGCTCTCGGCGTGCTGACCCTGCTGTTCCTGATACTGATGGTCCTGGCCAGTTATTTCGCCATCTGGGGCGCGCGCAGCATTTTCCGACCGGTGGAGGCGATGAAGCAGGTCATCGAGGCCACGCGGCAGGGGCGCCAGGCGCGTATTGGAGAGATCGGTTCCAGCGACGAGCTGGGCGAACTGGCGCGGGAATTCGATCAATTGCTGGATCAATTGCAGAGCCAGCGTCGTCGCATCGAGCAGAATGCCAGCGAACTGGAAGAAAAGGTCGAGGAGCGAACGGCTGAGCTGCGGCTGAGCAACGAGGAGTTGCGCGAAACCATCCACCTGCTGCGCGATACCCGGCGCCAGTTGCTGGAAGCCGAGAAGCTGGCCGCTCTGGGCGAACTGACTGCCGGCGTGGCGCATGAGATCAACAATCCCACGGCCGTGATGCTCGGCGCCCTCGACAGCGTGATCGAGGAACTGGAAGAGCGATACCCGGCCCTGGTCGAGGATCTGAACTTGGCGGTGCAGCAGATCTACCGCATCCGCGATATCGTTCAGCGGCTGCTGCAATACGCGCGGCCGGGTGGTTATGCCGGCTTCGTCGAAAGCGTCGATGTCAACGAGAGTATTCGCGAGGCGCTTTCGCTGGTGCAGCACCTGCAGAAGGAACGCAGCTTCGAGCTGGAGCTGAAGCTCGAGGCCAGTCGACGCATTGGTTTCAACCACCAGGAACTGCAGCAGGTCCTCGTCAACCTGCTGGTCAACGCGGTGCACGCCCTGCCGCCGCAAGGCGGGCGCATCGAGATCGCCAGCTGCGACTGGGATCAACGCGGGGTCATGATCGAGATCCGCGACAACGGACACGGCATTGCGGCCGAGGATATCGACCACATCTTCAACCCCTTCTACACCCGCAAGCCCCTGGGAGAGGGCAGCGGCCTCGGCCTGTCGGTCAGTTACAGCCTGCTGCGCCGCTATGGCGGGTTGATCACCGTCGAATCCCGACCGGGCGAGGGCGCCCTGTTCACCCGGTACCTGCTCGAGGAACCGGAGTTCCACGAAGACGAGGAAACGCTGATGGAACAACTGTCCTCGGTGGTGCGACGGGAAAGCGGACAGTCGGGTTAATAATGTAAAAGCAGGGAAGGAAAATGGCGCGCTCGGCGGGATTCGAACCCACGACCTTTGGCTTCGGAGGCCAACACTCTATCCAGCTGAGCTACGAGCGCGTGATCGGTTGCCGGTTCAGGGGGCTGTCGGACCCGGGCCGGCGGAAGGTGGCGTAGTCTAGCAGCTTTGATCCAGGGTCGGAACCTCGGAAACGGCGCTCCGGGTCGTCATCCGTTTTCCGTCTCGTCGTCCGGGTGCAGCTCCATCGCCGAGGAGGAGTTGCGCAGGATCATGCGGTTGATCTGCTCCTCGCTGTAACGCTCTTCCTCGTGTTCCTCGGCCTCGCCGAGCAGATCGGCGCGGATCCGTGTGGTCAGGCGCGCCAGCGCGGTGGAGATGGCCTCGGCATCGTCCTCGTCGCTGATGTCGCGGTCCTCGGTGGTGGTCTTGAGCACCTCGAGGAAGTTGCGGAATTCCTCGAGTACCGACGGCGAAGCGAAGATGGCCAGGCGGTGGGTGGTGAACTGCATCCGGATCAGGTCGCGGTCACTGATGCGTTCCTTCAGGGACATGTCCTCGATACGCCCGATCAGCTCCTCGTAGGTCCGGGTCTTCAATTCGAGGAACTTGATGTTCTGTTCCTTTTCGATTTCCACCGCGGTCTGCTTGTTCAGCAGCAATGCGGTGATCAGTACCGTGGCCACGGTGCCGAGGATGATCAGCACGATCTCCTGGGTAAAGGGCATGTGATCGGTTACGCCATAGGCGTAGCGCAGGAAGGCATAGCCGCCGATCACGGTGATGGCGGTGAGCACGAGCAGCACGAGCTGTTTGCGTTCGAGATTCAAGAGGAGCGGCCGGTTGTGGAAAGCCGCAGTTTCCGGCATCGCCGGCTTGTGTGCAAGAGCAAGTGGAGGACTCAGGGAAGGAGCAGGCGGAAGCAACCGCCGCCGAGCGGATCGCCGTTCTGCAGCTCGATGGATCCGCTCTGCTCGCCGTTCCGGTGCAGGCGCGCCACAGTGTCGGAAAAGAACAGACCGAGGCCGGTGCTGCCGGTGCTGCTGTCGATGCTGCGGGCGTAGTCGCCCTGATTTGCGATCATCGATTCGGGATAGCCCGCGCCGTCGTCGGCGACGATGAATTCCATCCCCTGTCCGCGGGGTAGCGCCTGCAGCAGCACGCGATGCTTGCTGTAGCGGATACTGTTGCCGATGACATTGTTGATGGCGATGCCGACCAGGTCGCGATCGAAGCGCCCCAGCAGTTCCTCGTCGCAATCGTAATCCAGCATTATGCCGGACTGCTCGGCCACCGAGGCATGGCTGGCGATGCAATCCTCGACGAACTCGATCACATCCACCTCCACCGGGTTGAGTTTGAGCTGTTGCCTGTCGAGCTTGTACAGCGACAGCATCTGCATCAGCAGAAGATTGATGCGCCCGGCTTCGTAGCGCAGGCCGGCCACCGGCTGGTTGAGGCTGTCTTCCTTTTCCAGTTGCAGGGTGATGTCCTCGAGCCGGGCCATCAGCAGGCTCAGCGAGTTTTTCATGTCGTGAACGGTGGAGGCGAGGACGGTTTCGAACAGTGAATCGGGGGCGGAGGGGGCGGTTTTGGTCATGGGGTTGTCCTCAGTGCTGGCGCGGCAGGCGGGCGCGCAGGGTCTGGTAGCGCTTCCAGCGCGGGTCGTCCGGCGCCATACCGGAAAAACCCTGGTCCAGGTATCCACGGGCTTCGTTGATGGTGGCGCTGTCCGTCTTCAGCTGCGGGGATTCGAGGATGATCTGCGCGGCATTGAGACGGTAGTTTGGGTTGTCCGGACAGAGACGCAGGGCCTGGCGGAAACGCTCGAGTGCCCCTGGCAGATCCCGCTGCTTGGCCAGGGCCATGCCCTCTCGGTTGATTTCGCGGGCTCGCGCGGGACGATCGGCAACGCCCTCGAGTTCGGCCAGTTCCTTTTGCAGGCGCTGCTGCAGGCGTTCGGCGCCGGAGCGCGCCTTTTCCAGGGCACTGGCCAGGGCCGGGTCATCGTCGAACTGCTCGAGTCGTTGACGAATTTTCCCCAGACGCTGTTCATCGAGGCGACAGGACGGGTCCTCGAGCGCGGTGGCCAGCTTGCCGATGGCCTGGGCGGCGCGATCCTTCTGCCCGTTGTCGCTGAAGAAGCCGGCGGCGTCGCCGAGGCTGTCGGCGAGGGCGGTGGGGTTGTGGCGGTATTTGCGGCCGAGTTCCTTGAAGGCCTGTTCGCCGTCGGACATCAGGCGGCGTTTTTCCCTGCCGTTGAGCTCTCCGGAGATGGCCGAGGCGGCGCGGTAATAGCCGGCAAAATGTTCGGGTTCGACCATGCAGGAGAAGCGTCCTTCCTGCAGCGTACGCGCGTAGGCCTTGTGGGCCTCGGCATGATGCCCCAGTGCCTGTGCAAGTCCCGCGAAACGGGCCTGGCGTTGCAGCGACTTGGGCGAGATCTCCAGGGCTTCGCGCAGCGTGGCTTCGGCCTGCTCGTCCTGACCGAGCTGCTGCTGGCAACGCGCGATCCAGTCCAGCACGCTGACCTGCTGCGGGTAGTGATCGCGGATGTGAATGAACTGCTGCAGCGCCGACTCGATCTCGCCGCGCTCGAAGGCCAGTCGTGCCTTGCCCACCGCGGCCCAGAGTTGCGGCTGCTGTTCGATGACTTCGTCGTAGATGGCCTCCGCGGCCTCGCTGCGGCCGGTCTGCTCGAGCAGTTCGGACTTCTGGCGCAGAGCGCTCATGCGCAACTTGGGCTGCTCCTCCAAGAGCCGGTCGCAGAGGGCGAGGGCCTGCTCGGTGTCGCCGGCGTTGACGGCGCGGTGAATGCCGGACAGGGCCTGGTTCTTCAGCAACAGCCGCTTCAGGCGCTGGCCCAGCTGGTCGCCGGTGAAGGGCTTGGTCAGGTAGCTGTCGGGTCGATATTCGATGGCCCCCATGACCTGGGCGCTGGTGGTTTCCGCGGTGACCATGATGAACAGCGCGCCGCGCCGGATGATGGAGCGCTGGTGCAATTCCTCCAACACCTGCTGGCCATCCTGACCCTCGCCGAGATTGTAGTCGCAGAAGATCAGGTCGTAGTCATTTTCCTGGCACAGCTTGACCGCCTCGCTGCCGTTGCTGGCCTGGTCGATCTGCTGCGCGCCCAGGCGATGCAGCATGGCCTTGATGGTGCCACGAAACGCGGCAAAGTCGTCTATGATCAGTATGGACTGGTTCTTCAGCAGGTCGCGCATGGGTACGGCAGTGTGGCGATTGGTTTCCCGGAGTATAGGTGAGCGGCGAAAAATGACAGGACGGATATCAGGGTTTTGCAGCCATCACGGCGGCGAGGGAGAAGGGCCGTGGAAGGCATGAGCCGCGTTGCGATGATGCTGGCGCTGGTGCTGTTTGCGGTGCTGGCCTGGCAGAGCCTGCGCAAGCAGGGGTCGACCGAAGCCGTGTCGCCCGCCGACCTGCTGCAGGAGATCAGCCGCAGTGGCGACAGCCAGCTGGTGCAGCCGATTCCGCAAGTGCTGGATCTCGATCCGCGCAAGCTGGCGCTCGGCGAGCGCCTGTTCCGCGAGCCGCGCCTTTCCGGCAAGGGCTTCAGCTGCAACACCTGCCATCCCCTTGAATCCGGAGGCATGGACGGTCTGCCGCGTTCCCTGACCATCCACGGCGGGCGCGACCAGATGAATACGCCGACCCTGTTCAACGCCGCTTTCTACCCCTACCTGCAATGGCGCGCCGACCAGCCCGACTTGGCCGCCCAGCTGGATGCCGTGATCGCCAATCCCTTGCACATGGCGTCGTCCTGGTCCGCGGTAGAGGAAAGCCTGCGGAAGGATCCGGGCTACCGTCAGGCCTTTCGCGAGATCTACGACAGCGAACCGACACGAAGCCGCATCAAGGATGCCCTGGTGACCTTTGAGCAGAGCCTGATCACCCCCGATTCCGATTTCGACCGCTGGCTGCGCGGCGACGAGAAGGCCCTGACCGAACAACAGCAGCGCGGTTTCGGGCTGTTCCGGCGATACGGTTGTTCGTCCTGTCACCAGGGGATCAATCTCGGCGGCAACCTGGTGGCCCGCTACGGTGTCTTCGGTTCCGCCTTCAATCACCGCGAGCTTCCCCTCAACGAGTTCGATCAGGGGCGCCTGAGGGTGACCGGCAACAACGCCGACCGTTTTCTGTTCCGCGTGCCGGGGCTGCGCAATGTCGCGGTCACGGCGCCGTATTTTCACGACGGCAGCGTGGCCTCGCTGGAGGAGGCCGTGGGTCACATGGGACATGTGCAACTGGGCGTGGATATTCCTGTGGAAGACCGGGCGGACATCGCGGCCTTCCTCCGCTCCCTGACCGGCGAATACCGCGGGCGGCGCCTGTGAAGAAGCAGCGCGCCCGGCATCTGGCCCAGTACGGTCTCGGCATTGTCGCCGCGGTGGCGCTGAGCCTGTTGTTCGTCAACAGCCAGGTGGAGCTGGACGGCTTTCGCCGCGTC
>WGBK01000315.1 GCA_015494335.1 Gammaproteobacteria bacterium
CAACTGCGACGCCGCATCGCCCAGCTCGCCGATGCCGACGCCGACCTGCTGCTGCTCGGGGAAACCGGCGTCGGCAAGGATCTGGTCGCCCGCTCCCTGCACGAACAAAGCCGTCGCCATGATCGCAACTTCGTTGCCATCAACTGCGGTGCAATCCCGGAACATCTCATCGAAAGCGAACTCTTCGGCCACGAGAAAGGCGCCTTCACCGGGGCGGAAGCCACCCGCATCGGCAAGTTCGAGTATGCCCAGGGCGGCACCCTGTTCCTCGACGAGATCGAATCCATGCCCCTCGCCGCCCAGGTGCGGTTACTGCGCGTGTTGCAGGAGCGCTCCCTGGAGCGCATCGGTTCCAACCACTCCATCGAGCTCGATATCCGCGTCGTCGCCGCCAGCAAGATCGATCTGCGCGAGGCCGCCTCTCGCGGAGAGTTTCGCGAGGATCTCTACTACCGCCTCAATGTGGTGACCCTGGAAATCCCTCCCTTGCGCGAGCGAAGGGAGGACATCCCACTGCTGTTCCAGCATTTCCTGCTGGTGGCGGCAGCACGCTACGGCAAGGAAGCTCCGGCCGTGGACCCGCATGTACACCAGCGACTGATGGCCTATCACTGGCCGGGCAATGTGCGCGAGCTGCGCAATGTCACCGAACGCTTCGTGCTGCTGGGCGACGATGACTGTGGACTCGCGCTCGACCAGGACGGCGATCAGGCGCCCTGCGCTCCGATGACCCTGCCCGAGCATGTCGAGGCCTTCGAACGGGCCCTGATCGAGCAGGCGCTGGCGGAGAGCGGCGGTATCATCAAGGACACCATGCAGCTGCTGGGACTGCCGCGCAAGACGCTCTACGACAAGATGCGCAAGTACGGACTGGACAAGACCGCGTTCAAGGATTGAGACCCATTATCGGGAATCGATCCAGTGCCGCAGCAATACCGCCAGCGCCTGATCGCTACTGTTGCCGAAGGCAATCACGCCATCCTCATGGCCGGCCATGAACAGGATCCGCTGCCGCGCCAGTCTCCCCTGCTCGAACAGCTGCTGCACGGCCCGCGCCATGGCCGGCGTGCCATAGGCAACCGTGGCTTCGGTGGCCGGCAAGCCCCGGGCCAGACCATACTGCCACAGGCGAGGCTCATGCACATGGAGCACGCAGGTGATGGCCTGATCCAGGCAGTAGATCATGGCGTGGGTCAGGGCCTCGGAGGAAGGCGGCAAGGGGCCTCGGGCCCGGACGCGGTTACCCTCGATATCGACCTCGCTCACCCGGGTGAAATGCTCCGGCTCCAGTTCCGCCAAGCCACCGGTCTGGCTGGCCGAAATAAGGAAGGCGTCGCCCCCTGCGCGCCGGCTCAGGTTGCCGTAGCCATAACCGCCGTATCGGTCCGGATGCTGGCCGATCATGTCCAGCCCATGCAGAATGCTGCGGCAGACGATCAATTCGGCAAGGTCCTCGTCCGGCGCTGATCCGGATTCGAAGTCCAGCCGGTACTTGATCACTCCTTCCTGTTCAGCCATGGCTTGCAACCCTCGATAAATGACTCAGATCAATAGCGGTTAAAGGGGTCAGCACCCTTAATTGCCGCCCTCCGGACCTTGGGTTAGACTGCAACAGCAGCTGTGGAAACAGGAGGAAACGGCCATGCCGAGAAAGCCAAGGTTCTATCTGCCCGGTTACCCGGTTCATATCGTACAACGGGGACATAACCAGGATAAGGTGTTTTTCGAGAAGGAGGATTACCAGGTTTATCTCGACTGGCTGCTGGAAGGCTCGGAATGGTACGAAGTCCCGATCCATGCCTATGTGCTGCTTCCCAACCAGATTCACATCCTCTGCTCACCACCGGACAAGGAAGCCGCCAGCCGCATGATGCAGTACCAGGGACGGCGTTACGTGCCCTACTTCAACGCCACCTACGACAAGACCGGCACCCTGTGGCAGGGGCGCTACAAGGCCAGCCTGGTGGACCCGGAAACCTGGTTCCTGCCGAGCATGGTCTACATCGAAACCCAGCCGGTTCGGGCCGGACTCAGTCGCTCCCCCGGCCCCTGGAAGTGGTCCAGCTACAAGCACAACGCCCAGGGCAAGCCGGATGCGCTGGTCACCCCCCACGAGAAATACCTCGAGCTGGCCCGCAGCGAAAGGAAGCGTCTCGAGAAATACCAGGCGCTGGTCAAGGCCGGCATCAGCGACGAACAGATTCGCGATATCGAGGATGCCTGGCAGACCGGCACGCCCATCGGCAGTGACAAGTTCAAGAAGATGGTCGAGCGTCGACTCAAGCTGAAGGTAGGGCACGCCCGCCGCGGGAGGCCTCGCAAGAACCCCTGAGCTGTTCCTTGGCGGCGGTACGGAAGTGACGAGCCGTTCACAGCCCGCACAGCTGAGAATGACTATCATCTTCCCTGTAATTTCCGCGCGCAAGCGGTCTTCGGGAGGGCGGCATGAAACAACAGTTGGTACGCTGGGGCATGTCCCCCCTGCCGCGCTGGATTGGTCGCCGACTGGCCGGTTCCTTTCTGCCCATCTTCATGCTGCATCGCTGCACCGACGATTCCGGGCGACCGGACCCTCGCCAGATCCAGGCCTTTCGCGATTGTCTGAGCTACTTCCGACAACAGGGCTACCAGGCCATCTCGCTGCAACAACTGTTCGAGTCCATGGACGCAGGAGAACCCCTGCCGGAGCGCACGGCCGTATTCACGGTCGATGACGGCTTCCACGACCAGGCCGAGATCCTCGGTCCCCTGTTCGCCGGGTTCGACATCCCCCTGACCTATTTCGTGATCACCGATTTCCTCGAAGGCAAGCTCTTGTCCTGGGACGACCATCTCCTGTATGTGCTGGAGCATACGAATCTCGAAAGCATCCCGGTCACCCTCCCGAACGGTCAGGATTTCGTCATCGACCTGTCGCCACCCAAACCCCACAGGCCGGTTCGCGAAGCACTGAAATCCGCTGATCAGAACCGGATCTACGACTGGCTGGATCACCTCTATGATGCAGCCCGGGTCGAGCGTCCCGAAGACATCCCCGATACCTACCGCCCCATGAACTGGCAGCAGGCCCGGGCACTCATCGAACAGGGCCATGCCATCGCCCCCCATACCCGCAGCCACCGCATCCTCTCGCAACTGAGTGACGAGGAAGCTCGGCAGGAAATCCTTGGTTCCTGGGAAGACCTGCAACGCAAACTGCCGGGCTGCAGTCCGGTCTTTGCCTATCCAACAGGACGCAATACGGATTTCACGCCGAGAGACCGGAAGATCGTCGAGGATTCGCCCCTGCTGGGAGCGGTTTCCACAGAGCCGAACCCCGTTCAGCCAGGCGATGATCGCTACGCCCTGCCTCGCTTTGGCATGCCCACGAACCTCGTGGACTTCATGCAATACCTCGATTACATCGAGGTGCTGAAGGGCAAACTCCGTTCCTTGATAAACTGAGCCCGGAAGTTCACCCGCTCAGGCGTGACCGGCGTTGCTGTCGGTGGGGGAATGATAGTAGAAACTGGCTTCTGCCTCGGCCTTGCACTCGTCGAGCAGGGCCATCAGGCGCGATTGGGCATCACTGACGGAGAGACAGGATTCGCAGTTCGGATCGCCGCAGGGTTGGCGCGAATGCAGCCAGAAATGCACCGCGCCGGACAACAGCCCGGAAGCCACTTCCCAGGGATCGGCCTCGGGGTTCGCGTCCATCAGGCGATTGCCGAGGTCCACCGCCTCGCGTGCGGCCTCGTCAAAGGGGGTTTCGTTGCCGGGAAGAATGTCTTCGCTGCTCATGGCGTCGGTTCCGTGGTTGGCGCTGGGGCGCGGATTCTAGACTACTGCGCATCGCGATTCCACTCGCCCGACTTGCCGCCGGACTTGTGGCAGAGGCGCACGCCGGTTATTTCCATGCCCCGATCCACCGCCTTGCACATGTCGTAGATGGTCAGCAGGGCGATCTGAACGCCGGTCAGGGCTTCCATCTCGACCCCGGTCTGTCCCTTGAGTTCGGCGGTCACCTGGCAGCGAATGGCCGAATCCGGACGATCGATATCGAAATCCACCGCCACCCGGGTCAACATCAGGGGATGACACAGGGGAATCAGGTCGGCGGTACGCTTGGTGGCCATGATCCCGGCCACGCGGGCGATGCCCAGTACATCCCCCTTGCGATGATTGCCCTGTTCGATCAACTCCAGGGTCTGCGGCTGCATGCGAATCCAGCCCTCGGCGATGGCGCGCCGGCGGGTTTCGGCCTTGTCGCCGACATCGACCATGTGGGCCTGGCCGGCGGCATCGAAATGGGTCAGGGGTGTCGTCATGAACGCCTCGCTTACTGCAGCATCAACTGCAGCATGCGGTCTCCGCGCTGCAAGGTCAACAGCAGCGAACGACTGCGCCCGGCAGCGGCCTCCGCCTGCTCTCGATTGGCGGTGCGCCGCTGGTTGATGGCGACGATGATGTCGTCCTTGCGAATCCCCGAGAACCAGGCGATGGAATCCGGCTCCACATCGATCACCTGCAGGTATTCCTGCACCCCGTGACGCAGATCCTCCTCGCGCTGGCTGGCTATACGGGCACCCGCGAGGCGAACATGGATCTCGCCTCCTTCAAAACTCGACAGCTGCGGTTCCTCGACCTTGAGCTTGACACGCCGCAGCTTGCCACCGCGCAAAAACTCGATTTCCACCTGCTGACCAATGCGCATCAGCCCCACCAAGTTGCGGATATCCAGCGAGGATCGCACCTTGCGGCCGTTGACACGCAGGATCACGTCGCCGATCTGCAGACCGCCACGCTGGGCCGGCGAGCCCTGCTCGATACGGGTGACGATCGCGCCCTGCCGGGATTCCAGCTCGAAGGCCTGGGCCAGGTCGGCATTCAGATCCTGCGCTTCGACACCGAGCCGGCCGCGCTTGACCTCGCCGTTCTCGACCAATTGCTGGAAGATATCGCGCACCAGGTTGATGGGTATGGCAAAACCGATGCCGATATTGCCCTGACCGCCGCCCTGGGCACCCAGAATGGCTGTATTGATGCCAATCAGCTTGCCGTGGAGATCGACAAGAGCGCCACCCGAGTTGCCGGGGTTGATCGAAGCATCGGTCTGAATGAAATCCTCGTAGGATTCGATGCCGAGACCGGAGCGTCCCAGCGCCGAGACGATGCCCGAGGTCACGGTTTGCCCCAAACCGAAGGGGTTGCCGATGGCCACCACGAAATCGCCCACTCGCAGACGGTCGGAATCGCCGAACTCGATCGCCTGCAGGTTCTTCGGCGGTACCTTGATCACGGCGATATCGGTATCCGGGTCGCGCCCGATGATCTCGGCATCCAGCTCGCGCCCGTCACGCAGGGTGACGCGGATCTGCAGGGCGTCCTCGATCACATGATTGTTGGTCAGGATGTAGCCGTTATCGGCATCGACGATGACGCCGGACCCCAGACTCTGGGTTTCGGCACGCCGCTCGACGCCGGGGTTGCCGAAGAAGCGCTGGAACACGGGATCCTCGAACAGCGGACTGCGTA
>WGBK01000316.1 GCA_015494335.1 Gammaproteobacteria bacterium
GAATATCGCAGCCTCGTCACGGGAAAATCACGAAAGTCTAACTTTTCGGTTTGTTTGCATGAGGCGCCGGCCGATAATGCCGGCATGGACTGGAATGCACTGCAAACCGACCAAATGCGCGAAGCCCTCGCCCGATTCGATCCCGCCGATACCGCCAACCGGGAGGGCGGGGCGGGCGAAGCCTGCGGGTTTCGCGAAGCCGGGGTGCTGGCTCCCCTGCTGCGGGAAGCCGGGGAGTGGAAACTGCTGTTCATACGGCGCAGTGTTCACGAAGGCGATCGGCACAGTGGCCAGGTGGCCTTCGCCGGCGGCAAGCGGGAACTGCTGGATCGGGATATCCGTGCCACTGCCTTGCGTGAAGCGGAAGAGGAGCTGGGGATCCAGCCACAAAACCTGGAACTGCTCGGTTCCCTGCCGGCCTGGTACAGCAGCACCGGGTATTGCATTACCGCCCAGGTTGCGAGACTGCAATGGCCCTGCGAGTTGCGGTTGCAGGCTCGGGAAGTGGATCGGGCGTTTGCCATTCCGCTGACCTGGCTGGCGGACAGGAGACATTTTCAAGTGATCCCTCATCGCCGGGAGGATGGCCGGGTTGTCCAGGTGATCCGCTACCGGCCCTGGCAGGATGAAATCCTCTGGGGAGCGACCGCGGGCATGGTGCGGGTGCTGATCCAGGCTTTTTCGACGACCGGTTAGGGGATACACGCGCGGATGTCTTTTGCCGCGACAAGTTCTCCGGCCCCTCTTCAATACTCTGTTGACGACGCAGCAACAATGAAAGTCGAACCGTTTCCGAGCATGGGCACTCTACTCAGGCACAAGGACACAGCATGCACGGATGCAAATACTTTCAACAGAGTGGAGAAATATCATGAAGAAAACCATCCTTACCGCAGGCTTCCTGCTGGCCCTTCCGGTTGCTTCCTTCGCCATGGGCGAAAACCTGGAGGAACTGGTTCCCGGTTACGGTGTTGAAACCGGCAGCATGAAGGTCGTCACCCCCTCCCGCGTACAAAGTGGAAATATTTTCAATGAAAGCAACGATCTGAATCCGGACTGGCAGGGTCCGAATTGATACAAAAGGGGCCTGAGCAGTATTTTTGTCAGGCCCTGACCCCATGGGTGACCGCACTTGAGGCCTGTAGGCTGTCCTCGAGTGCGGTTGTCCGGGTTTCAGAAATAAAAGGCCGCAAGACTTCCGCAAAGCGTCATCACGAACAGGAACCACTTGAGCTGTGAAGCTTTCGCCTTGACGGCGAATTTCACGCCGTGGTGAGCCCCGAGCATCATCGTCGAGGCGAGGATCAGTCCCGGCAGCCAGGCAACCTGTCCCCGGCTGATGAAGATTACCAGCGCAATGCTGGTGAAGCCCAGCGTACACAACAGCTTCAGGGCATTCGATTTCACCAGGTCGTAGCGCAGGCTGCCCGCAAGCGCCATGATCAGCACAAAACCGACTCCCGCCTGCACGAAACTCCCATAGAATCCGGACAGGAACAGCATGACCCAGGCCGAGGGATTTCCCTTGACCGGGCGGGTTGGCGTGCCCGGTTCGGGGATCACTACCGTGGGGCGGATGAGGATAATCGCGGTCATGCTGAGCATGGTCAGCAGCAGCACTGGCTTGAGGTAGGTGACCGGCGCATAGGAAGCGGCCAGGGCGCCGATCACGCCGCCAATGGACAATGGTAGGAAGATGCCCTTGAAGTCATGCAGGGGCAGTTCGCCATGGCGGTGAAAACTGGCGGCACCCCACAGGGTCTGTACAAAGATGCCCACGCGGTTGGTGGCGTTGGCGACGTCGGCGGGCAGGCCCAGCACCATCAGCATCGGCAGGGTCAGGTTGGAACCACCGCCAGCCAGGGTGTTGATGATGCCGGCCAGGTAACCGATCAGCAGCAGGAAAACGATATGCCAGGTGCCGAGATCCACAACAGATCCTCATGAAATACAGGCTGGCAAGGGTAGCACGAGGCGAGGCATTGGGCGGAGATGTTGCCGGGGAAATTTTGGTGTGGGATGAAAAAGCAGTCAATCGGCCCTGGGCTTCCGTCTTGCCAACAGGGTAAGGGCCTTGGAGCAGAGACTCACGACCTGCTTGAATACGGCAAAATCCTCGTCTTCGATGGGGCTGCTTCCCTTGCGGTCCGCAAGGATCACTCCGATGGGCTTGTCGGCAATGAACAGAGACATGAATACGAGATCCTGGTGATCGAGCCGGGCCAGCAGGCTGACCGGGATCAAGCGCTCGTATTTCGTCCAGTTAGCCGGAGTCAGGTGCAGGGCCTGGGGTTTCACCATCAGTCGTTGCAGCAGTCCCGCACGTTCGGTGTCCACCGCGTAGCGGCGCAACGGGGCCTGGGGGTCGAGGCCGATGGCGAGGCGGTTCTGTAGCAGCCTGCGATCCCGCGACAGCAGGAACAGGCTCACGCGCGTGAACCCCAGTTCCTCGTGCAAGCCCTGCAGACAGGCCTGCAGCAACTGGGATTGGGTACTTTCAGGCTTGCGCAGCAATAGCTGCATCCGGTCGCGCGTGGCCGAACCCCTGGGAGGTGGCTTGCGCACCGGGGGCGGCGCGGATGTTTTTGACTCTGATACCTTTGTTTTCGGCTCGACGGGCGGCATCCAGGGACCGTCCTGGATCAGGGGCAGACGACTGGCTGCGTGCCATGCGTCATCGTACGGGCTGTGGCGAGCAGCCTCCACCGCCGTGGCGTGTACCCGCCGTGCAATTTCCTCGATCGGGCGTTGCATCAGTTCCGACAGTTGCTGCAGATCGGCGATGACCCGTTCATCCTGCCAGCCTTGCTCGCAGTGCCGGCATAACCGAGTGGTCAGGCGCAGCAGGCGGGTCTTGGCTTCCTGGCTCTGGCGATGGGGCTGGGCCTGGATCACCCGTTCCGGCAGCCGGTCTTTCTCGGCGATGACCTGGCCCAGTTCGCTGAATTCGAAGTCGTACACCGCCTCGGCGGCTTTCTCGTCGCCGCCCTGGCGGATGACATCCCGATAGGCCTCGAAATCCCCGGCGCAACAGTGCAGCTCGCCCAGGTACATCAGCCGTGCCGCCGTGCGCAGGCTGTCGAGGTCGCTGTAGCCGAGGGATTCGGCGCAGCGGGAGACCTGCCAGGCATTGTGCGAGGAGCGTTCGAGCAACTGCCGGTATAGGAATCTTTGATGGGGCCGGTCGAGGCTGTCGTCGCTGTTGCCGGAGGCGCGCAACAGTTGCAACAGCGCGGCCTCGCCGATGAGGCTGGCCGCGGCCGGAAGGGATTCGATAGGCTCCCGCTTGCTGCCGGCATTGACCCGCTGCAGCAGGGCGGCGCCGAGCACCGGGTCGGGTTCAAGGGCTTCGACCAGGCGGTCGCAGGAAGGGGTTTCCTGCAACATGGCCTGCAATTGCTCGAGAGTGGCGGCATGCACCGGCAAGGGGCCGGTATGCTGTTCGAGCCAGCGTCGCGCGG
>WGBK01000317.1 GCA_015494335.1 Gammaproteobacteria bacterium
CCGCCGTGGGGTTGTTCGAGGATCGGGCTTTCTTCCCGGTGCCGCTGCCAGACCTCGTAATCGTTGAAGTCGTGGGCCGGGGTGATCTTGACGCAGCCGGTGCCGAATTCCGGGTCCACATGCTCGTCGACGATGATCGGGATGTGCCGCCCGGTCAAGGGCAGTTCGACGGTCTGGCCGACCAGGTGGGCATAGCGTTCGTCGCCGGGTGCCACGGCCACGGCGCAATCGCCGAGCAGGGTTTCCGGGCGGGTGGTGGCGACCACCAGGTGGCCCTGCTGGGAAGACAGGGGGTAGCGGATGTGCCACATCGACCCCTTTTCATCGCTGGGAATGACTTCCAGGTCGGAAACCGCGGTGTGGAACTTCGGGTCCCAGTTGACCAGCCGCTTGCCGCGGTAGATCAGGCCCTTCTCGTAGAGCTTGACGAAGGCTTCCCTGACCGCTTCGGACAGCCCCTCGTCCATGGTGAAACGCTCGTGTTCCCAGTCCAGGGAGGAGCCCAGACGACGCAGTTGTCGGGTGATGGTGCCGCCGGATTCCTCCTTCCATTTCCAGATGCGCTCGATGAACTTCTCGCGTCCGAGGTCGTGACGGGTCAGGCCTTCGGCCTCGAGCTGGCGTTCCACCACCATCTGGGTGGCGATGCCGGCATGATCGGTGCCCGGCTGCCACAGGGTCCGGTCGCCCTTCATGCGGTGGTAGCGGATCAGCGTATCCATGATCGCATTGTTGAAACCGTGACCCATGTGCAGACTGCCGGTGACATTCGGCGGGGGGATCATGATGCAGTAGGTCTGGTTGCTGTCGCCCCGGGGAGCGAAATAGCCGTTTTTCTCCCAGCGCTGGTACCAGGGTTGTTCGATCGAATGCGGGTCGTAGGTCTTTTGCATGGAAGTCGCGTCGGTTGGGCCTGAAAGAGGCGGATTATACCGTGCTGGAGCGGGCAAGGGCAGGGGCCTTGCGGGGAAGAAGCAGTATCCTGTTACCTGAATCCATGACGCCGCCACCAGCAGCTGCCCGTGAAAAACGCCGTGAATACATCCCTGTAGGCTTGGCTACGGCATCCCTGCCGTAGACATTTTCACGGACAACTACTGGTGCCGTTTTCAATGACCTGCAATTCTGCATGGCAGGATTGCCTGGAAAGGAGGACAACGCTCCGGCAGCCAGGTGGGCAAACCGGCTTTGCGTTCGGGTTTCTAGCGAATCTTGTGCTGGATCAGCTGCAGGATTTCCTCGTAGGCGGCTTCCATGTGCTTGTCGAGAATCAGCCGGATCTGTTCCTCGACGATCAGTTCCTGCAGGCTCGTGTCCTCGGTCAGCGGGTCGAGGGATTCCAATTCGCCGTCCTCGCCGATGGCCTGCGGCAGTTCGGCAGGGGCTTCGGGCTCGGGTGCCGGGCGCTCGGCGGCCAGGTCGTGGGTTGCGAGGTCGATGGTCATGTCTTCCTCGTCGCCACTTTCCGCCAGCAGATCGACATCCGGTCCCGGGGTCGCGGTTTCGCGGCCGTCGCGGATCAGGTCGTCGAGCAGGGGGATGTCGTCTTCGTCGTTCATAGGCGGATGTGGTTCAGTTCGTAACCCCGTTCCTTGTAAAAGGCATAGTGCTTTCGCGCCAGGGCCTTGTTGCCCTCATCGACGATTTCCAGCACGCGGTCGAACTGGGCGAACCAGACCGGGATCTCGCGGCTGAGGTTGATCAGGCACTGGCGTTCGCCGCGCGGGTCGGCCTCGTGGGTCACGAGGATCGGGGTCAGCATGCCTTCGGGTTCCTCGCGGTCGTGGGGCAGGAAGCTGTCGTCGCGCCAGGTCCACAGCAACTGGTCGTATTCCTCGCTCTGTTGCTCGTCGGCGGTCAGCAGCAGCACCTTCTGGCCTGCATCCCAGGCCTTCTGGCACAGGCTGCAGACGACCCGGCCGGTATCCAGTCCGGCCGGATTGATCTGGTAGAAATCGATGCGCGTCATCGCTCCTCGATGCGATCGAAGATGTATTGCATCAACAGCGGCACCGGGCGGCCGGTGGCGCCCTTGTTGTCGCCGCTGACCCAGGCGGTGCCGGCGATGTCGAGATGCGCCCACTTGTACTTCTTGGTGAAGCGGGACAGGAAGCAGGCCGCGGTGATGGTACCGCCCTCGCGCCCGCCGATATTTGCCATGTCGGCAAAGTTGCTCTTCAGCTGTTCCTGGTATTCGTCCCACAGCGGCAGTTCCCAGACCTTGTCGTCGATCATGCGCCCAGCGCCGATCAGGTCGTTGATCAGCGGGCTGTGGTTGCCGAGCACGGCGGACGGGTTGCGACCCAGGGCAATGAGGCAGGCGCCGGTGAGGGTGGCAATGTCGATGACCACATCGGGATCGAATTTCTCGGCATAGCTGAGGGCGTCGCAGAGGATCAGTCGGCCTTCGGCATCGGTATTGAGGATCTCGATGGTCTGGCCGGAGAGGCTGGTGACGATATCGCCCGGCTTGCTGGCATCACCATCGGGCAGGTTTTCGGTGGCCGGGATCAGCCCCACCACATTGAGCGGCAGCCGCAGCTCCCCCAACGCCCGGAACACCCCCAGCACGCTGGCCGCACCGCACATGTCGTATTTCATCTCGTCCATGGACTGGCCGGGCTTGATCGAG
>WGBK01000318.1 GCA_015494335.1 Gammaproteobacteria bacterium
ACCAGGTCGAACGCATACTCTCCCGCGGGCAACTGCAGATGGGCGGCACCGTTCCTGTCGGTCACCGCCAGGACCCTCTGCCTCTGCTTCAACCGCACCTCCGGCAGCGGCAACCCTTCCTGAAACACATAGAGGTGCAGACGCGACGGTTCGGCGGCCACCACCGCCGTTGTCAGGTAAAGCAGCAGCAACGCCGTTGGAAACCTCACAGACATTGCCAGCGCTCCTCGGCACAGACGGACATCGCCTTGCGCAGCGCGGCCGCCTTGCGGAACAGGGCCGGCCTGGTGATGCCAGTCAGAAGGTCTGCGGCGGCATCGAAGTGCCCCGCCTTGAAAGCGGCATAGGCCATCGCATAACGGATCGGATCCTCCTCCAGCAGCCCGTGACGATAGAGCGCCTCGCTCATGCTCTCGGCCTGCTCGAACATGCCGGCGTCCAGCAGGATGGCCAGACGCTGTTTCAACTTCTTCTTCTGGTCGGTGGCCGTCTCGTTGAGGAACAGCGCCCGGTCGAGATGGCCGGCGCGTCGGTACAGCTCGGCGGCATCGATCAGATAGCCAGCATCCAACGCCGCCGCACGCTCCATCATGCCAGCGGCGGTGAAGTAGCGCCCCAGATCGGCATACACTTTCGCCAGCGCCAGCAGGATGTGCCGGTCGTCCGGATATTTGAGCCTCCCCAGCTCGAGGAAATTGAGCGCGGAGATCGCCTGACCGGCCTGCCGAAGCGCCTCGCCGATGGCCACATAGTCATCCGCCCCCGGCCTGAACCGCTCCATGTACGCCAGCCCGAGCCGCGAAGCCTCCTGATACAGCCCCAGCTCGACCAGCATGAAAACCTTGCGACGTACGAAGGGGGCGGCGTCACTGAAGTGTTGCTCACCAAACTGCAATGCCTGCCAGGCGGCGGGTTTGTCACCCAGGCTCCAGTGGATATGGGACTTCATCAATACAACTCCAGGTGCACTCAGCAACAGCTCTTCGCCCCCCTGCGCCAAGGCGTCGAGCGCCTTCTGAAACTGTTGATCCCGGTAGGCGGCTTGTGCCAGATAGAGATAGACCCGGGACTCCTTCTGCCCGTAATGGATGGCCGTCTCCAGGCTCTTCACGGCATCGGAATAGCGCTCCAGCTTGAGTTCGGTCAACCCTTTGAGTGTGTAATAGCGGGGGAAATCGAACCCCTTTTTGGCGGTATCGACGCTCTCCAGCGCCTGCGCGGCCCGCTCATAGTGGCCGTCGCGCACCATCAGCGCCGCCAGCCCCAGGTAGTCCACATCTTTTTGTCCTCCGCCCAGCACACTTCCTGGCGCGGCAACCGTCGTCATCAGCAGAACGAACAGCAGAGCACGATTCAGCATTTCCGTTATCCCATCTCGAAGCGAATGGTCTGGTTCGCCCAGCTGCCCACCGCCTTGCCATTGTATTTGGCCGGGGTGAAAACCCACGACTTCACCGCCTTGATGGCGGCGGAATCGAACGTACCCTTGGGATCCGACTCCAGCACCCGGACATCCTCCACCTTGCCGGCTGCATTGATGAACAGGCTCAACACCACATAGCCCTCCAGCTCCTTCGCCCTGGCGCGGGCGGGGTACTGCAGCGGCGTCCGCTTGACCACACGCGGTGGAGTGTCCACCATGTCACTGGTCATCACCACATTGTTCGTATCTCCCAGCAGGGAGTCGTCGATCTCGCCAACGCCGTCACCGGCAAAATCGAATCCGAAATCGATGCCCGACAACTCGATGTTCAAATCGGCGACCAGCGCGGGGGGCGGCGGCACCTTGGTCCGCTTGCGCGGCTTCTGTTCCACCCTTTTCTTCGGCTTGGGTCTTTCCGGCTGCTTGACCGTGAACTCCGCCACCGAACGCGGTGTGCGCTCTTTCTCTATCTCCACGGGGCGGTTGATGAACAGCAGTGCACCGAACACCAGCACGCTCCCGACCAGCATCCACCCCAGACCGCTGAGATGGTGCTCGAGACTGCGGCGATCCATCTCGATCACCCTGTACCCGCCTCCTGTTCGGTGACCACACCCACATCGGAAGCACCGGCCAGACGGCACTGGTCCACCACCTCCACCAGCTTCTCCGCCGGGACGCTCGCATCGGTCACCACCAGTACCAAGCCATCGCCGTTCTGCTCCAGCAACTCACGCAGCCGTGACTGAATCACCCACGTGCGAATAGGCTGACCGTCCAGAAAGGTGTCGCCGCTGGCGTCGATATAGACGCGAATGGCCTTGGAGGAGGAGAGCGTGCTGGAGCTGGCCTTGGGGCGGTTGATCTCCAGATCCATGTCCTTCACGAAAGTGGCAGTCACCATGAAGAAGATCAGGAGGATGAATACCATATCGATCAGCGGTGATATATCGATATCCTGCTGGGTCTCTTCCCTTTCGCGGTATCTCATCTCTGTTCAATCTCCTCGGCCGTGCTACACAAGATGTCCTTGATCTGATCCAGTTCGCGCTCGATACCCTGCTGACGACGATCCAGAAAACGGCCCAGCAACATGCCGGGAATGGCGATCACCAGTCCCATCTGGGTGGTGAACAGTGCCTGCGATACCCCAGCGGCGATACCGCCGTCGGAGCTGAACATGACCATTTCCTGAAGCGAATCGAAGGTCTCAATCATGCCGGCGACAGTGCCGAGCAACCCCAGCAACGGCGAGATCATCACGATGCTGCGCACCGTCGTGCGGTATCGATTCAACGGCGCCGAAAAGTCGCTGAAGGCATCGTCCAGCCTGGCGCGCAGATGGGACGGACGGCGGCGCTGCAATTCCACGCCGCGGCGGATGGCGTCCTCCACGATCCCCCGCCGCGGTTTCCAGCTCCCTTCCCGGTAGCGATCCAACAGCTCGCGCACGCTGTAGCGGCCCCCTCCCCGTCTCAGGGAGGAGAAGCGGTAGCCCAAGGCGTACCACAGCAAGAGCGCAGCGAGCGCAAGCGGTGGCATCACGTAGCCCCCCGCCTGAAAATAGCGTGCGATACTATCCAGCACGTACCACATCGCCGGGCCTCAAGCGGCTGCGCGATCGGCGAGATTGATCACCCGCAACGCCGCCTTTTCCATGTTGTCCTTGATGCGGTTGCTCCAGGCATTCAGCAGATTGCCGATCAGCAGCGCCGGTATCGCCACAATCAGGCCGAGCTCGGTGGTTACCAGTGCGGTGGAAATACCGCCGGACAACAGTTTGGGATCGCCGGTACCGAACTCCGTAATCACATCGAAGGTTGCGATCATCCCGGTCACCGTACCCAGTAGTCCCAACAGCGGTGATACCGCGGCGATGACGATGATGAAGGTGGAAAAACGGCCCAGGTTGTCGCTCTCGTGCAGAATGCTCTCCGAGACGATATCCTCCAGGTGATCGCGATCCCGATCGATGTTCCGGAGGGTCGAGGCCACCACGCGAGCAGTGGAACCCTTGGTCCTTTCACAGAAGCGCAGTGCTTCACCGAGTTTCCCCTTTCTCACCAGATTGGTTACCTTTTTTATCACCACTCCGTTGGTGGCGCTGGCGGAACGCAGATAGAAGATGCGCGCCAGGATCATGATCACCACCAATACGCCCAGCAGGACGATCACCCAGCCGATGATCCCACCAGATTCCACCACATCGATGATGCCCTTTTGCGGCTTTTGATCGATCGCCTTGCTCGACGACTCGAACAAAAAGATCTTCAGCAACGATGGGGACTCACCCGCCGCCAACGCCCTGGCGACCGCACCGGTCTCTTCTCCTTTGTAGATACGCAACGTCCCTTCGCCGGCAGGCACCAAGGCACCGCTGCCCGAATCGCTGACCCCGTAAGCGGCGACGTTTCCCACCCTGACGATCGTCCCCGTCACCTGGGTTCCATCCGCCAGAAAAAACTTGCCCTTCTCTCGCCTGACCCTGCTCAGGGTCCGAACCAGATCGTTGGCCTTGCTGTAGAGTTCCTCCAGCCGCTCCTCATTTTTCACATCGACGAAGTCCCTCTGCTCGGTGAGCTTGAAACCGAAGTCGCTCATGCTGGCGTTGGCCTGCTGGAACATCGAATCCAGCAACTGCCGGTTACCGCTGTTGGCCTCCACCTGATGCTCCGCCTTGACGATGGAATCGTTCAGCTGCTCCATCTCCATCTCCAGCCGCTGCAACTCCGTTTCGAGGCTGGAAACCTTCCTGGCTACCGCATTCGCCTTGGCGTTGGAATCGGCCCTGAACTTTTTCAGGCGTTTGAACAACTCCTGCTTCTGCGTCTCCAGAAAAGCGAACTCCTTTTGAAATGCACGTTCAAGAGAACCGTCCTTCTCCTCTTCTGCCGCCGGGGCCTGAGCGGCCCCGCCAACAAACAGCAGCAAACAGAAAAACAGGCAGCCTGTCTTGTTCAACAACATCACTATCCTTACCTATCGGTTTCTTCTACAGAGGCGACGGCAGCTCGAAATAGCCGCTGCGGATCTGTTTGTGCAGCGAATCGAAAAGATGGGCGATCCGTTTCTTGTCATCGCCATCATCCAGCACCTGGTACTCCCACTCTTCATTCCCCTTTCGGGCAATACCGTAACGGCCATCCGCAGTGACGAAATAGAGCATTGCCATCCCCAGACGCGCCACATCCGCGAGAACGATCTCACCCTCGACTTCGACGGGCTGGCGGTAGATACCATTCTCCCGGGTCAGGCGGATCTCATCTTCATAGAACGCCCACAAGCGGGTGGCGGCGCGCGAAGGCGGCATCACCCCTTTGTTGAGCTGATCGCGGATATCCTGCAGCGCCTCCAGCCGTTCATCGATCTTGAATGGCAGGCCGTGCAGTATCCGGCTGCTGGCCTCTTCGATAGCCCGCAGCAGAACCGGTTTGAGGAGATCATCATTGGCACCGGCTTGCCGTGCCTGTTCCAGATTCCGATCCAGCTCTTTTTGCAAACGCTCCCGGTTGACCCTGGCCCGCTTGATACGCCCCTCCAGCTCACCACGCTGCGCCACGAGAGCAGACATCCGCTGCTTGTACTCCTCCCGGGCAAGACTCAACTCAGCACCGAGCTCCTCCACCTCGGCGCGTAGCTGGATCAACCTCTTGGAAAGCTCACCGACGTTGTCAGCAGAGACAACCGGTGCCAGTACGGCCAACGTAACCAACGCGACCCCTGCAGAGAGATGGCCGGATACCGCCTTGCGATTGGTTCTCTTCATCCTTCACCCGATTAACCAACATCCATTAAGGACGACACAACAACGTCCCCTGACGAAGAGCAAAGGATAGGCGGGTTTTGTTACAGCAGCGTGTAGAAAATATTTAAGAAATGTGACAGTAGTATCTACCTACAGCAGACTACGACGGGACAACACAAGGAACGAGGCAAGGTGAAATACTATCCAGGCTAGAGTCAGAAGATCTGCGGTCCGAGAGCTGCCCGCTCCGAGCGACTCTTCGACAGCAGGGAGAAAAGCCGCTCCTTCAGGCCGGGACGGAGGACATAGTGCACCTCGACGATGTCGGCCTGCTCCCGCATGGCCATCAGATAATCGTCGCTGGTGAGCAGTTCGTCCACCAGCCCCAGCTCCAGCGCCCGGCTGCCCAGCCAGTGCTCGCCAGTGGCCACCTTCTCCACCTCCAGTCCGGCGCGCTGTCGCTTGATGAACCCCTTGAACAGCC
>WGBK01000319.1 GCA_015494335.1 Gammaproteobacteria bacterium
GGTCAGCATGCTGATCGGGCCGGTGTTCACGCAGATCGCCAACTCGCTGGTGGATGCCTTCTGCCAGCGTTCCCACCAGCTCTATCGCGAGGCCGCCTCATGAGCGATCAGGAAACCATTCCGGTCGAAGTGGCCTACGCCACACCGCAGCGTCAGATGATTCTCGAGGTTCGGGTGCCCGCCGGCAGCGAGGCGCGGGATGCGGTGATGACCTCAAACATCGATCGCTACTTCCCCGATCTCGATCGCGAGAATGCCGACCTGGCGATCTGGGGCAAGGTGGCGCGCCCCGGTCAGAAACTGGAGCCCGGCGACCGGGTGGAGATCCTGCGTCCGCTGATCGCCGACCCGAAGGAAGTGCGCCGCCGTCGCGCCGCAGAGGGCAAGCGCATGAAGAAGGGCGGTGGAGAGGCCGAAACGAAAACCGCCGGGACGAATCCCGGCGGCAATTAATCGACCATGCAATGCCCGGCTCTGGCCGGGCATTGTCGTACTAGCGGGAGCCCAGAACCATCTCGGGGCTCAACAGACTGGCGGCAAAGAAATATCCGTCCTGGTCATCGATCAAGGCATTGTAAATCTCCGTTGGAGCGCTCAGCGTCTTGTAGACACAGGCCATGCCCGGCATATCTTCGGCCACGAAACTGTTGGGATTATTTGGGTTCGTGTTCGGATAGCAGAAGGTGTCGTAATGCACGTCGATCTGCGATGTTGGGTTCACGCCCGTGTTACAGGAGATCGGAGTGGTGCTGTAGTCGCAATCCATAGCGGTGATCTCGACCTTGCCATCCGTCTTGAGCAGCACTTCGGAGAAGGGCGATGCCCCGGTCGAGGTGTTGAACAGCGTGCCCAGGTTGATGCTGGTGATATTGGGCGCGGCGAAGGCCGAATAGAGCTGGTTGCTTGCCGGTGCCGCGGTGATCGGAGTCGAGGATTCCAGGGTGGTTTCCAGACCCAGACCGAAACCGCTGCCGTCGGCCATGTCTACCACGAGTCCGGCCCGATTCGTGCCCGGCTTGATCATGAAACGATAATAGTCAGAACTCGTGGAAGACGGGTCATAACCCGCTGTTACAAAATCGAATTGCCCGCAACTATTCCCGGATACGGCACTTGCAATGTTTGTGTCATTGGAAGTCACGGCGTTTAGGTAGTTTCCATTGCTGCTGGCTCTCCAGCATCCTGTCATGACATTGGTGGTGCCTGGGTCTCCATTGAGGGTGCCCGCGTTGTTCAGGTCGGTGAGATAGTCCGGCACCGGCTGGGCGATAAAGCTGTTGTCCGTGTTCAGTTTCAGCACATAGGCTGCGGGTGCTGTTTGGTAGGTGACATAGAGGAAAGTCTTGCCCAATACATCGGCCTCGTTACTGGTGGCATTCTTCAACCCCGTGACGAAGGCATTGACCGTGGTATTCGGGTTCATCAGGTCGGGCACATTCGGCACGATGGCGATGCCGAAGTTGCCGGCCAGCATCATGCCGATGGTCTGAGAACCGACCGAGGACTGATAGAAACCGGTAGTTCCGTTGACGGGCTGAATGGCGAGCGAGCCGCTGGCGCTGCTGAAATGGGCGCCGCTCAGGTTGTAGCTCAGCGTGCTGCCATTGACCGTGAACTCGGCCATGTCGCCGACGGATGCGGCACCGGAGTAGGTGGTTCCTCCGCTTTCGGAACTGTCGGGATCAGAACCTCCGCCTCCACAGCCCGCAAGGCTGAGCAGTCCGATGAATCCGAGAGTGGAGAGTTTGAACAGGTGACGAGACTTCATGACTACCTCCGTCGATAGCTTGGGAATTGTTATGGTTTTCGAGCCCGGTTATCAGACTCGATAACGGAGTATAGTCAGCGGATCAACGGAGCAGGGTGGTAATTTTGCACATTCTGCTGCAAGTTTGCAGCGGGCCGTGAAACGGGCCGGATTGCATTTGAGGAGCGCGCCGAGTGGAGGAAACTCTGAAGGAGTGGGCTATTTCGTCTTTTCTTCCGGCAACAGACTGCCTTCGATTCTGACCAGCCGGTCGCCGTCGTAACGGAGTTGCATGCGCCGACGTTCCGTCTTGCCGGTCTTGCCGTGGTAGAGGTAGTAGATGTAGTAGTCCTCGTTGGCGTGGAAGGGGTCCTGGATGGCCGGCTGGCCAATGAGGAATTCCACCTGCTTGCGCGTCATGCCCGGCTTGATCTGCGCCAGCTTGTCGGGTTCCACCGCGTTGCCCTGGGGGACATCCATGCGGTAAACGCAGCCTTGCAGTGTTACAATCGTCGCTGCGACAAGAATCAAGAGTCGGAAGTGCATGGGGTTATTCACCTGTAACGGATGCGGGTCGCCGATGATACGGCCTGTGGCCGGTTACGGCAATCCGCTTCGCGTCCTTCCGCCGAGCTGCGAGTAACCATGGAATCATCCGATCTGAAAAAGGCGGGCCTCAAGGTCACGCTGCCGCGCATGAAGATCCTCGACCTGCTGGCCAACAGCCCGGAGCGGCATCTCAAGGCCGAGGATATCTACCGGACCCTGCTCGATGCCGGCGAGGATATCGCGCTGGCTACCGTGTATCGCGTGCTGACCCAGTTCGAGGCCGCCGGCCTGGTCACGCGGCACCACTTCGATGGCGGGCATGCCGTGTTCGAGCTCAACGACGGCGATCATCACGATCACCTGGTCGATATCAAGACCGGTCGCGTGGTCGAGTTCTACGACGAGATTATCGAAAAACGCCAGAAGGAAATCGCGCGCAAGTACGGCTTCACCATCACCGAGCACACGATGATTCTCTACGGGCATTTCGACGACGAAGAGCTCCCGGCGGAGCCCCCAAAGAAATCCTGAACTGCCCTCAACTGGCCCGGGACAAGGCACCCTCGATCATTTCCCGCGCGTGGGCACGGCTCTGTTCCGAGATGTCGATGCCGCCGAGCATGCGGGCAATCTCCTCCACTCTCTGTGCATCGTTCAGGGCTTCCAGTTGCGTATGGGTGGCCTGTTCCTGCTTCTGCTTGCGCACCCGGTAGTGA
>WGBK01000320.1 GCA_015494335.1 Gammaproteobacteria bacterium
TCAATTTCGGCGGCGCCTTCATCGATTTCTTCGATGGCGCGGCGGCGGCCCTGTTCGTCGACGGCTTCGGTACCTGGCTGGATTCCATGGGCGCGCCGGGCTGGCTGCGCCTGTTGCTGGCCGACGGTATCGGCGGCGGCGTGCAGGTGGTGGCCACCTTCATTCCCATCATTACCTGCCTGTACCTGTTCCTGTCCTTCCTCGAAGATTCGGGTTACATGGCGCGGGCCGCCTTCGTCATGGACCGCTTCATGCGCGGCATCGGGCTGCCGGGCAAGGCTTTCGTGCCGATGATCGTCGGCTTCGGCTGCAATGTGCCGGCGGTAATGGCCACGCGCACGCTGGAAAACGAGCGCGAGCGCAAGCTGACCATCCTGATGAATCCGTTCATGTCCTGCGGCGCGCGGCTGCCCGTGTATGTCCTGTTCGCGGCAGCCTTCTTTCCGAGCAACGGCCAGAACCTGGTGTTCCTGCTCTACCTGGTGGGCATCTCGATGGCGGTGCTGACCGGTCTGGTGATGAAGCACTCCCTGCTCTCCGGGCAGAGCAGCGGTTTTCTGATGGAGCTTCCGACCTATCACCTGCCGACCCTGAAGGGCATCGCGTTGCGTACCTGGGACCGGGTCAAGCTGTTCGTGCGCGATGCCGGCAAGGTCATCATCGTCATGGTGGTGGTGCTCAATGTACTCAATTCCATCGGCAGCGACGGCAGCCTCGGCAACGAGGACAGCGAGCATTCAGTACTCAGTCTCGCCGGCAAGACGCTGACCCCGCTGTTCGAGCCGATGGGGATCCAGCCCGACAACTGGCCGGCCACGGTGGGCATCTTCACCGGCGTGCTGGCCAAGGAAGTGGTGGTAGGCACGCTGGATGCGCTCTACAGCCGCATGGCCGAAACTGGCCGCGCGGCTGCCGATGCATCCTTCGATCTGTGGCAGGCACTGGCTGATGCCACGGCGACTATTCCGGCCAATCTCGCGGCGTTGGGCAGCCAACTGCTGGACCCGCTGGGTCTGTCTTCCGCGGATGTTTCCGACAGCGCGGCCGTAGCCGGGGAACTGGCCGTGGACAGCCTGGTATTCGGCGAGATGATCCGCCTGTTCGACGGCCAGGCGGGTGCCTTTGCCTACCTGCTGTTCGTGTTGCTGTATTTCCCCTGCGTTGCGACGATGGCTGCGATATCGCGCGAGGCGGGCCTGACCTGGGCGGCCTTCACCGCCTTCTGGACCACCTCGATGGCCTATGTCACGGCCACTGCCTTCTATCAGCTGGCGCGTTTTTACGAGCATCCGTTCACCTCGGCGCTCACCCTGCTTCTGGTCGGTGCTTACCTGTTGGCCCTGCTGCTGGGCCTGCGCTGGTACGCGGGGCAGCGCCAGGGCTTGCGTGAGAGACTGGCATGATCATCACCGAGGTCAAGGACTTCCTGCGCCAGCGCGGCCCGGTCAGTCTCAACGAGGTGGCGCTGCATTTCGACGTGGATCTCGAGACCGCCCGCGGCTGGCTCGATTTCTGGCAGCGCAAGGGACGGTTGCACTGCGTGCCGGCGGAGACGAGTTGCGGCTCGACCTGCAGCTGCAGCCAGAAGCCGGGACTGGATCTCTACGAGTGGAACCCCAGTCTCGGCTCCATACCGGTCGCCCGGGAGTGACGGACTTCCGGAAACGGAAAATCCCTCTTGCCTGTTCCCCGACTGCGGGGTGTATACTCGGCCGGATACACCTGTCCGCCTGCTTTCGTGACTTACAATTACAACAACAGTCGTCCCGTCGCCATACGACCGGCCCGCAGCATCGCCGTTACCAGCGGCAAGGGCGGGGTCGGCAAGTCGACTCTCTCGCTCAATCTCGCGCTGGAATTGCGCCGGCGCGGCAAGCGCGTGTGCCTGTTCGATGCCGATACCAACCTCGCCAACCTGACCGTGTTGACCGGGCTGGTGCCCAGTCACACCCTGGCCGACTGGCTGGCCGGCGAGGCCGATATCGACCAGGTGATGCTCCAGGGGCCGCAGGGCCTGACCATCGTGCCGGCGGCCTCGGGTATCGTCGAGATGATCGACCTCGACGAGGAACAGCGGCAACGCCTGATCGGGCTGTTGCGGCGGCTGGAGCAGGAGCATGATTTCCTGATCATCGACACCGCCGCCGGCATCGACCGACAGGTTCTTTCCTTCCTGCAGGCGGCCGGCGAGATTCTGGTTGTCATCACCCCCGAGCCGACCTCGCTGACCGATGCCTTCTCGCTGCTCAAGGTATTGCACCGCCAGGGCTATCGTCGGCCGGTGCAGGTGGTGGTCAACCGCGCGCCTGATTTCGAGACCGCGCGCCAGGTGCTGATCCGCTTCGCCTCGGCGGTGCATCGCTACATCGGCCTCAAGGTGGTGGCGCCGGGCTATGTGTTCGATGATCCCCAGGTTGGCGTTGCCGTCGGTCGCCAGCAGGCCCTGCTCGAACTCTTTCCCGACAGTCGTGCCGGCCAGTGCCTGCGTAACTTCACACGCAGCCTGCTGCAGCGCAGCGGCCCGTCACGCAGTCTGTCCGACTGGATGGAAGCCCAGCAGGAACGGGAGCCGATCCAGCGCCTGCTCGAGGATCATGACGGGGACTGGGTGGAAGAGGTCGTCGAGCGCATCCGCAAGGAGCCGCTGGAAGAAGTGAGGTTGTGGATGCAGCTGTTTTCCAGTACCTGGCAGCAACGCCTGGACCAGGAGGCGGGGAAACGCAGCGAAGAGGAACGCGAGCAGGGCTTTCTGGCCGCCGTCCGTTTCGCCTCGCGTCTCGGCCGGGCCTCGCGGCCCGATCGGCAACCTCGGCGCAAGCCGCTGGAGAAGAAGGAACCCGCGGGCTAGAGCAGACGGTCGATCGCCACGGCCGGATGTTCCACCGGGTATCCCTGATCGCGGGCCTGGCTGCGGCAGGAAAAACCGCTGGCCAGCCGGATCGCATCCGTTTCTTCCAGCTTCGGTTTCCAGCCCAGCTCGAAGATCGACAGCGACAGCTCCCGGTTTTCGCGCTCGTGGCCGAACAGGCCGGACATGCCGCAGCAGCCGGCTTCGATTACTTCCAGATCCAGCCCCAGTTGTCCGAACACGCGCTGCCAGTCTTCCAGGCTGTCGCGCGCGCCGGTCTGCTCGCTGCAATGGGGCAGCAAGCGAAAGCTTCGATCCGCGGAGAGAGGCCCTGACGGATGCCGATCCAGCCATTCGGCCAGAAAGCCCTCCAGGGAGCGGATCTTGGGCAGCCGTCGCTCCGGAAACAGTTGTGGCAGTTCTTCCTGAACCAGCAGCCGGGCGACCGTTTCGCAGGAGATCAGCGGAAGCCCGCTGGTGGCCAGCGTCTCGAGCCGCTCGAGATAGCTTTCCGCCTGGTGGCGGAAGGCGCGGCGCCAGCCCTGCACCTGCAACAGCTTGCCGTTGTGCAGCGGTGGGCTTGACCAGACCCGCAGCCCGAGCTTGCGCAGCAGCGAGGCGGCGGCGAGCAACACCGGACGGTCATGGGCATCGAGGTAGGCATCGCGAAGCAGGATCACGGAGCGATCATCGTTTTCGAGCCCGGGGTGCCACTGCGGGATGCCCCAGTCCTCGCGGGACCAGGCAGGCAGGCGGCAGAGGCCGGACAGCCGCTCGACCAGCGGCGAGGCCGCGAGCCGGTTGAACAGGCCGGGCCAGCGCCGACCGAGAGCGGTCAGGGCCTCGAAATGGCGCTGCAACAGGGCCGACCAGGGGCGCGGATGATGGCGGTGCCAGTGCTCGAGGAAACGCGATTTCATCTCCGGGATATCCACCTGCAGCGGACAGTCGCGGGCACAGGATCGGCAGGAAAGGCATTGCCGCAGGCTCCGGTACAGCTCGCCTTCCAGCGTTTCGAGACGATGGTCGTCGGGGTCCGGTTGCGAGCGCAGACGCGCCCACTCGCGCAGCAGCATGGCACGGCCCTTGGGCGACAGGCGCTTGTCGCGGGTGGCCTTGTAGGAAGGGCACATGGCCTGTTCGACGGCGGGGCTGAAGCAGGCGCCGTTGCCATTGCAGTAGAGGCTGTCGCGGTAGGTCTGCTGCAGCCGCGAATCGATTACGGCATCGAGTTCGCCGCGCAAGGGCACGCCGTCGACGGGAATCAGCGCCTGTTTCTCGTCGGGACTGACCAGCTTGCCGGGATTGAGCCGGTTCTGCGGGTCGAAGATGCGCTTGATCTCCTGCAGCAGTGGGTAGAGTTCGTCACCGAAGAACAGTGGGGTGTATTCGCCACGAAAACCGCGCCCATGCTCGCCCCAGAACACGCCGCCGTGCTTGTGCGCCAGCCGGGCCACGGCATCGGAGAGACGGCGGATGCGCGCGCGATCCTGCGCCTGTGTCAGGTCCAGGCCGGGGCGCACATGCAACACGCCGGCATCGGCATGGCCATAGGCTCCGTATTCCAGCCCTTCGGCGTCGAGCAGCGCGCGAAACTCGGCCACATAGGCGGCGAGATTGCGGGGCGGAACGGCGCTGTCCTCGATGAAGGCCGTGCCGCGCTTGCCGTCGGCCATGCGCCCGAGCAGGCCCACCGCGCGCTTGCGCAGGTTCCACAGGGCCTTCTGCCGCGCGGGATCGTCCTCCGCGTGCCAGCGCAGCAAGCCGTGCTCCGCTCCCGTTTGCTCGAGGATCTTCTGCAGGGCCTCGCTGGCGGCATCCAGTTCCTGCGGGTCCCCGCCGACCAGCTCGACATAGTTCAGCGCCTGCGGTACCACGGCCTCGGGAAGATCGCCGAGCAGATCCCGCACCTCCCGCCACACCGCGTCGCCGCGCGCCCGTTCGAGGATGCGGTCATCGAGCATCTCGATGGCCAGCGGTCGGCAGTCGAGCAGCTTTTGCACATGTTCCAGGGCCGGCTGGAACTCGGCGTAGAACAGCACCACCAGGCGGCGCAACCGGGGCAGGGGGGACAACCGCAGATGGATGCGACGCAGCAACGCCAGCGTGCCCTCGGCCCCGGCCACCAGGCGGCAGGCATCGAATCCGCCGTCGGGCAACAGGGCGTGCTGCAGGTCGTAGCCGGTGAGGAAGCGGTCCATGCGCGGAAACACGCGCTCGATTTCGGCCTGGTGGGGCGCGATGATGTCGCGCAATTCGCGGCTCAGTCGCGCAGCCTCGTCGACCGGGGATTGCAATTCCTCGCCGCTGAAAGGGCGCAGCGTCAGCTCGCGGCCATCGGCCATCACCACCTCGATCGCCTCGATGTGGCTCGAGGTTTTGCCGTAGATCAGCGATCCCTTGCCCGAGGCATCGGTGGACAGCATGCCGCCCAGAGTCGCGCGCGAAGAGGAGGAGATATCGATCGGGAATTGCAATCCCGCGGGTCGGAGGAAGCGGTTGAGCATGTCGAGTACCACGCCCGGTTCGACCGTGACCCGCCGTTGCTCGGGATCGTAGTCCTCGATCCGGGTCAGATGGCGCGCGCAATCGACAATGACCCCATTGCCGAGTGACTGGCCGTTGGTGCCGGTACCGCCGCCGCGCGCGCAGAGCGGCATGCCGGCCCGGCTTGCGGCGCGGGCAATGCGTGACAGGTCGTCGCCGCTGCGCGGATAGACGATAGCCTCAGGCGGCAACTGGTAGATGCTGTTGTCGGTGGCGGCGACAACCCGTGCGCCGGGGCTGGTTTCGATATCGCCGGTGAATCCGGCTGCGTCCAGGGCGGCGAGAAAGGCCTGCAGGCGTTCGGGGTTCATGTATTAACCCGGCCGCATAATATATCGTGTTCAGCCGTACTGTGCGCGTTTGCGGCAAGGCGTCGAAACGCCGCTGTAGCACACCTACAGCCAGTTTCGACAACGCAGTCCGCGGACGCGCACAGTACGGCCTGTCTTTTATAAAACAATGAGTTAGGAGCCACAGGCCTCTCCCCTGCCTGTGTTGCGCGCCTTGGCAAGGGAACGGCCCTTACCGGCGGCACGCGCCTTGACAGGGAAGAGGCCTGTGGCTCTGAATACGACATATTATGTGGCCGGGTTAATAGCAGCAGGCAGTTGCCGCAGCAGTTCTGCGCGCCGTTCTGCCGTGCAGCCCAACTGTTTCAGGCTATGCTCCAGAGAGTCGCGCTGGAGCGTGGCATACCACTCGAACTCGTCCAGCACCTTCGCACCCAGAGCTGCCTCGAAGTCTGCCTGATTGGGCGAACCGGCAAAGTTGCGCGTTTCGCCCTCGCCGAGATTGGAGCGGAAGATGCCGGCGGCACTGACGGGCAGGAAATCCTCGTAGGTGACGGGTTCGACACGCAGCAGACCTTGCTCCAGCAGATCGTCGAGACGGCTTCCTGGATCGCCGGCCGCTTTCGGACCCGGCAGGTAGCGGAACCAGGCCAGGCCCTGTTGGCGCAGCTCATCGATATCGTCGGGGAAACGGGAGAATACGTGCTGCAGATTCTGCTCGTAGCCTCGAGGATCCTGCTGCGGGCTGGGCGCTTCGCTGCGTACCTCGGCCAGCAGTTCGTCGTAGAGGGCGCGGCCACGGCGGGTCAGGGCCATGCTGCGTTGCTCGATCTCGCCGAAGCGCGCGCGATGGAAGCCATCGAGGCCGTCGCTGAAACGGACCTCTTCTTCCAGCGCGTTGAAGCTGGTCTGACGCAGCAGGATCGGGTGTTTGCGCAGCGGCGGCCCCTCGACGATCTTCTTGGCGTCGAACCCGGCCTCGGTCATGGCCTGCTGCACGCGGTCGATGTCCAGCGAGCGCGGGGTCAGGTGATTGATGTGCGGTCCCCGGAAGCAGACGATGTCGGCCACCAGCCGGTGGGCGGAGAGAAAGCGTTGGTACTGGTCGTGGCTCACGGTGGCTTCCCGGTGCCAGCGAAAGGTTTGCAGGGCTTCCTCGACGAAGGTCTCGGCCGAGCTTTCGTCGAGCCCGCCCGCATGTTCGGCCTGTTCGATCAACTGCAGCAGGCGCGGGGTGAAGATCTGCCGCTGCTCGAGCCGTTCGCGGGCCTGACGGCGCAATGCCTCGTCCTCGATCAGCTCCAGGCGCAGCAGCGAGGTGAAAATGCGGAAGGGGCTGGTCTTCAGTTCCTCGGGGTCCGTGGGGCGGAAGGCAGTGGAATGA
>WGBK01000321.1 GCA_015494335.1 Gammaproteobacteria bacterium
GTCATCGACGCCATCGCCACGGCGCGCGAACACGGCGACTTGAAGGAAAATGCCGAGTATCACGCTGCGCGCGAGCAGCAGGGTTTCATCGAGGGCCGCATCAAGGAGCGGGAATCGGTGCTGTCCAATGCCCAGCTCATCGATGTGACCAAGCTGCCGCAGACCGGCCGCGTTGTGTTCGGCTGTACTGTTGACCTGTTCGATCTCGAGACCGAGCAGGAAGTCAGCTACCAGATCGTCGGCGATGTCGAGGCCGATATCAACGAGAACCGCATCGCGGTCAGCTCACCGATAGCGCGGGCCCTGATCGGCAAGGAAGAGGGCGAGGAGATCGCCTTCGAGGCACCGGGCGGCACCAAGGAATACGAGATTACCGCGGTTCACTACAAGTAGCCTGAATCAAAGGCCTGTCTGGATCCACAAGGGCCGATTGTCTCAGCCCTTGAGCTGCTTGAGAAAACGCTTGCTTTTCGGGTTCTTGCGGAACAGCACCAACACATGGCCGATGCGCTGCACCAGTTCCGCGCCGGTCGGCTCGATCAGCCCACGGATGATGGCTTCCTTTTCGTCCTTGTCCGCGGCCGGAATGCGCAGCTTGACCAGTTCGTGGTGATCGAGGGCGATCTCGAGTTCCTTCATCACATTCTCGCTGAGGCCGTGCTGGCCGACGCGGACCACGGGCTTGAGCTTGAGGCGGTGGGCTTCGGCGCGCAGGGCGCGGACTTGCTGGGGCGTGAGCGGCATGGCGGTGGATCGCTAGATCGAAAGGGGCGCGCATCCTAGCACAGCATTCACTCGGAGAGAATCATGGCCCGATCCAAAAGCAGCAAGCGCTGGCTGCAGGAACATCACAGCGATCCCTTCGTGCAGCAGGCGCGGCGCGAGGGCTACCGTTCGCGTGCGGTCTACAAGCTGATGGAGCTGCAGGAGAAGGACCGGTTGCTGCGACCGGGCCAGTTCGTCATCGATCTGGGTGCTGCTCCCGGCGGCTGGAGCGAGTACGCCAGCCATTTCGTTGGTGAAGGCGGGCGGCTGATCGCCGTGGATATCCTGCCGATGGATCCGATCGGTGATGTCGACATCATCGAGGGGGATTTCACCGAACAGGCGGTGTTCGACCGCATTCTCGGTTTGATCGATCACCAGCCTGTGGACCTTGTATTATCGGACATGGCCCCCAACATGAGTGGTATCGAGTCCGTCGATCAGCCGAAGTCCATGTATCTGGTCGAATTGGCCCATGACCTGGCCCGCGAGGTGCTGGGTCCGAAAGGCGGTTTCGTGGTCAAGATGTTCCAGGGCGAGGGTTTCGACGCGATGGTGCGGGATTTTCGCCAAAGCTATCAATCGGTGCGCTTTCGCAAGCCGCAGGCCTCCCGGCCGCGTTCCCGCGAAGTCTATGCGGTGTGCCAAGGCCTCAAATAACCGCAATCTGCAGGGATAGAACCCCGCTTTTGTCGGTCAAACTGTTATCCCGTCGGGCGCTATGCCAGAATAGAGCCTAGAATCCACAAATTTGAACCACACAGGTTGTCAATGTGAATGATGTAGCAAAGAATCTGATCCTCTGGGTCGTCATCGCGGTGGTATTGCTGTCGGTGTTCCAGAGCTTCCAGGGCCGCGAAGCCGCCGGCCGCAACATGAACTACTCCGATTTTCTGACCCAGGTCCAGTCCGGCCAGGTCAGCGAGGTGCTGATCGAAGGGCAGAACATCACCGGTAAGCTGGCCAACGGCCAGACCTTCAAGACCTACAGCCCGGAAACCAACAATTCCGCACTGATCGGCGACCTGGTCAAGTCCGGCGTCAAGATCGTCTCGCGCCCGCCGGAACAGCCCTCGTTGCTGACTCACATGTTCATCAGCTGGTTCCCGTTCATCGTGCTGATCGGTCTGTGGGTGTTCTTCATGCGCCAGATGCAGGGCGGCGGCGGTGGCCGCGGCGCCATGTCCTTCGGCAAGTCCAAGGCGCGGCTGCTCGGTGAAGATCAGGTCAATGTGACCTTCAACGATGTCGCCGGTGTCGACGAGGCCAAGGAAGACGTGGCCGAACTGGTCGAATTCCTGCGCGATCCGGGCAAGTTCCAGAAGCTCGGTGGCAAGATCCCGCGCGGCGTGCTGATGGTTGGCTCGCCCGGCACCGGCAAGACCCTGCTGGCCAAGGCCATTGCCGGCGAGGCCAAGGTACCCTTCTTCACCATCTCCGGTTCCGACTTCGTCGAGATGTTTGTCGGCGTCGGTGCATCGCGCGTACGCGACATGTTCGAGCAGGCCAAGAAGCATGCGCCCTGCATCATCTTCATCGACGAGATCGATGCCGTCGGTCGTCATCGCGGCGCCGGTCTGGGTGGTGGTCACGACGAA
>WGBK01000322.1 GCA_015494335.1 Gammaproteobacteria bacterium
CACCTCGATGCCCAGGGGTTGCAGCCACTCGGCGAAGTTGCGCGCATGCTGCTCGGCAAGGATCTCGGTCGGCGCCATCAGCGCCACCTGAAAGCCGCTGTCGATGACCGGCAGCGCGGCCAGGGCCGCAACCACGGTCTTGCCGCTGCCGACATCGCCCTGCACCAGTCGCAGCATGGGCCGACCGCTGCGGTAATCGGCCATCAGCTCCTCGACAACCCGTTTCTGCGCCGCCGTCAGCTGGAAGGGCAATTGCTTGATGAAGGCTTGCTGCAGCTTGCCCACATCGCAGATAGTCGGCGCCCGCTGCCGCGCGTGCTCGGCCCGGCGCTGCAGCAGGGTGACGCGGTGGGCCGCCAATTCCTCGACGATGAAGCGACGCTGGGCCGGGTGACGCATGGCCCGGATCTGCTCGACTTCGGAGCGGTCGCGCGGATGGTGCAGAACGCGCAGGGCCTCGGCGACGGCGGGCAGTTGCTGTTGGCGCAGCCAGTCTTCGGGCAGGGTTTCCGCCAGGCCCCTGTGCGCCAGCTCGTCGAGCAGTTGCGCCATCAGCTTGCGCAGGCCGAGCTGGTGCAGACCTTCGGTGACCGGGTACACCGGCGTCAGTTCGCTCGGCAACGGCGGCGGATGTTGCGGGTCGATGCGCTGGAATTCGGGATGGGCGATCTCCGGTGAGCCGGCGATGAATCGCGGCTCGCCATAGCCGCGAATCCACGCGCCCTTCTCCAGCAGGTTCTGCTGGGCGGCATTGAAATGGAAGAAACGCAGGGTCAGGATGCCGCTGCGGTCGGCCAGCTTGACCAGCAACACGCGGCGACTGCGCCCGCCGCTCCGGAAGCGGACGCCGGATTGCAGCACCTCGCCCTCGAACACCGCGCCGCGGCCCGGCTGCAGCGCAGCGATAGGGGTGACGCGGGTGCGATCCTCGTAGCGCAGCGGCAGGTGGAACAGCATCTGCTGCTTGTCGCGGATACCGAGCCGAGCCAGCTTGTCAGCCAGCTTCGGACCGACACCCTTGAGGCTGGAAACGGGCTCCCTGCTCCAGTCCTCCATTGGACAGTTTATTGCGGCAATACCATCACCGCATCCATCTCCACGCCCACGCCCTTGGGCAGCTCCTTGACGCCGATCGCGGCGCGCGCCGGATAGGGCTGCTCGAAGTATTTCGCCATCACCTCGTTGACCGTCGGAAAGTTGGACAGGTCGGTGAGGAAGATATTGAGCTTGACGATATCCTGCAGGCTGCCGCCGGCGGCCTCGCAGACCGCGCTCAGGTTGTCGAACACGCGGGCGATCTCCTCGACGATACCACCCTCGACCACCTCCATGCTGGCCGGGTCCAGCGGGATCTGGCCGGACAGGTACACGGTGTCGCCGACTTTCACGGCCTGGGAGTAGGTGCCGATCGCGGCGGGAGCGCGGTCGGTGGAAATGATTTGCTTGCTCATGGGTTTTCTCCGGTTGGAACGGCTAGGCCGCGTCAGTCGCGGTAGATTCTATTGACCACCGGCAGCGCCCGCAATTTCTTCATGATGCGGGCCAGGTGGATGCGGTCGCGCACGGTGATGATGAAGGTGGTGGTGGAAATCAGGCCGTCCTTTTCGGACTGGCTCACCGACTCGATGTTGGAGGCCATGTCGGCGATGGTGGTCGCCATCCGTGCCAGCGCGCCGCGCTGGTTCTCCACCTCGACGCGGATCGAGGCCTGGAACTCGCCCTCGACATGTTCGGACCATTGCACGTCCTGCTTGTGGTAGTCGTGCTTGGGGTCGTTCATGTTCTTGCAGTTCAAGCGATGCACCACCAGGCCGCGGCCCTGGGAGAAGTGGGCGACGATGGGGTCACCGGGCACCGGGCGGCAGCACTTGGCATAGGACACCACCATGCCCTCGGTGCCCTTGATCGGCAGCGGCTTGCCCGAGGCGTCGAGATGAGTGGCGTCCTCGTCGCCGGCCTCTTCCACCAGCGCCTTGGCCACCAGCGTCGCTGTACGATTGCCGAGGCCGATCTCGGTCAGCAGTTCGTCCTCGCTCTCCAGGCCGTATTGTTCCAGCAACTGCTGCATGCGCTGCGGATCCACTTCCTGCTCCTTGCCCTTGAGCTGGCCGATGGCCTGCCGCAACAGGCGGTCGCCGAGATCGCGGGCTTCCTCCCGCTGCAGCGACTTGAGGAAGTGACGGATGTTGGTGCGCGCCTTGGCGGTGACCACATAATTGAGCCAGCTGGGGTGCGGGCGCGAATTCTCCGAGGTGATGATATCCACCATCTGCCCGTTGTAGAGCTGGGTGGACAGGGGCGACATGCGCCGGTCGATGCGCGCGGCGACACAGGTGTTGCCGATATCGGTGTGCACGGCATAGGCGAAATCCACCACCGTGGCGTGGCGCGGCAGCTTCTTGATATCGCCCTTGGGCGTGAACACATAGATCTCGTCGGGGAACAGGTCGACCTTGACGTTTTCGAGGAATTCCAGCGAGCTGCCGGCGCGCTGCTGCATCTCCAGCAGGCCCTTGAGCCATTCCAGGGCGCGGGTCTGGGCGCTCTCGTTGCTCGATTCCTCGCCCTTCTTGTAGAGCCAGTGGGCGGCAATGCCGGAGTTGGCGAAGCGCTCCATTTCCTGGGTGCGGATCTGCACCTCGATGGGCACGCCGTGGGGGCCGAACAGGCTGGTGTGCAGGGACTGGTAGCCGTTGGCCTTGGGAATGGCCAGGTAATCCTTGAAGCGCCCGGGGATCGGCTTGTAGAGGTTGTGCATGACCCCGAGCACGCGGTAGCAGTCGTCCACCGAGTCGGTCAGGATGCGCACGCCGAAGACATCGGTCAGCTGGTGGAAGCTGAGCCGCTTCTCCTTCATCTTGCGGTAGATGCTGTGGATGTTCTTGGTGCGGTACTTGACCTCGGCCTGGATGTCGACCTCCTTGAGCCGGTCTCGGATCGCCGTCTCGATGGTCTGGAAGATCTCCTTGCGGTTGCCGATGACTTCGCGACAGGCCTTCTTCAGCGCGCGATAGCGCATCGGCCAGGCGTGGCGCACCGCCAGATCGAGCAGCTCGTGTCGCATCGAGTAGATGCCGAGCCGGTTGGCGATGGGCGCGTAGATGTCCATGGTCTCGCGCGCGATGCGGCGCCGCTTCTCGGGGCTGACCGCGCCGAGGGTGCGCATGTTGTGCAGCCGGTCGGCCAGCTTGATCAGGATGACGCGGATATCCTTGACCATCGCCAGCATCATCTTGCGGAAGTTTTCCGCCTGCTGCTCGGCGCGGGAGTTGAAACTGAGGTGGGTGAGCTTGCTGACGCCGTCGACCAGTTCGGCCACTTCCTCGCCGAAATCCTCGGCCAGCTGTTCCTTCAGCGTCGGCGTGTCCTCGATGACATCGTGTAACAGCGCGGCGATGATGCTCTTGTAGTCCATGCGCATCTCGCAGAGGATGCGCGCGACCGCGATGGGGTGGAAGATGTAGGGTTCGCCGGAGGCGCGCTTCTGTCCTTCGTGGGCCTGGGCGCCGAACAGGTAGGCGCGATAGACCTCGGCCACCTGGGCGCTGTCGAGATAGTCCTCGAGATCGTGGCAGAGATCGCTGATCAGGTAGCGCTGCTGCTCCTCGTCGGCGCGTTCGTCGACGGCGGAACAGGCGTAGGGATCGACCTGCGAATCCGGTTTGGTGGCTGTGAGGGCGTGTTCCGGATTCGCCATGGAGATCCTAGTTCATGTCGAGAGCGGCGTTTTCCAGGCTGTTCTGGGTGATCTGCTGAACCAGCTCCTCGTCGGAAGCGATGGCGGCCATCTCCTGCTGGGTCTCCATCTCGTCCATCGCATCGGCGGTGACCAGATTGTCGGCGATCTCGCGCAGCGCGATGACGGTCGGCTTGTCGTTGTCTTCCGGCAGCAGCGGGTCGGCGCCCTTGTAGATCTGGCGCGCGCGGCGAGCCGCAAGCAGCACCAGCTCGAAGCGGTTATCGACATTTTCAAGACAATCTTCAACGGTAATACGCGCCATGGGGGCTCCTTGGGATGTTCGGGGTCGTTAAACAGCCCTTTACAATAGCAAAAGGCGGGGCTTCTGCCTAGTAAAATACATTACCGGACCAGCGCCACGTTATCCAAGTTCCTGAACTATCGATAAAGCAGGGGGCGTGTCTGCTCGGAAAACCTCGGCGGCACGACTGCATGGATGCAGGAGGTAGAGCAACGCAGGAGCAGTTGCCGATGGATGCCGGCGTGGAGCCTACATGGATGTATTTACGGCGATTTCCCGAGCAGACACGCCCCCTGCCCAAATTTAGATGACGGCTCCCCGGTTATCCCGCCGCCGGGATCGAGGCGATCAAGTCGTCGTAACGGGCCTCCTGGCGCTCGCGCTTGAGGCTCTGGTTGTGGACGATGCATTCGAGGTCGAACAGGGCGTCGTCGAAGACATCGTTGATGACCAGGTATTCGGCATCGCGGAAGTGCGACATCTCGCGGTCGGCATCGGCCATGCGGCGGGCGATGACCTCGGGATCGTCGGTACCGCGACCGGACAGGCGGCGCTGCAATTCCTCGCGGGAGGGCGGCAGGATGAAAACGGCGACGGTCTCGGGCAGTTGCTCGCGCACCTGCCGCGCGCCCTGCCAGTCGATCTCGAGAATTACGTGACGCCCCTGCTCCAGCAGCGTCTCCACGGCCTTGCGCGAGGTGCCGTAGTAGTTGTCGAAAACGCGCGCGTATTCGAGGAACTCGCCGGCCTCGACCATCGCCTCGAAGGTTTCGATATCGACGAAATGGTAGTCCCGTCCGTCTACTTCCCCGGGACGCATCGGGCGCGTGGTATGGGACACCGCCACGGTGACCTCGTCGGGCCGCCGATCCAGCAGCGCCTTGACCAGGCTGGTCTTGCCGGCACCGGAGGGTGCGGAAACGGTAAACAGGGCGCTTTGTTTCATCGGATCACGGGGTCGCTGCGGGCTGGTCATTCTAATGACATCGGGCAGCTTCTCCAATAGACTTCGCGGACTTTGTCGACCGATTCCCTGCCGACCCGCCTGCCATGCCCTCCGACGATTACTCGCAACGCTTTTCCGGTCTTGCCCGCGTGTTCGGCGACGCGGCGCTGGAACGGCTTGCCGCGGCCCGTTTCTGCATCGTCGGCGTGGGCGGGGTCGGCTCCTGGGCGGCCGAGGCGGCGGCGCGCAGCGGTATCGGCGCGATCACCCTGATCGATCACGATGACATCGATATCGGCAATATCAACCGCCAGCTGCACAGCCTCGAATCCACCCTGGGCCGCAGCAAGGTCGAGGTGCTGGCCGAGCGCATCCGCGACATCAATCCGTCCTGCCGTGTCGAGGCCATCGACCGGCTGGTGACGCGCGCCACTCTCGAGGACTTCGCTTTCGGCCGCTTCGACTATGTCATCGACGCCATCGATGGCGTGAATCACAAGATGTCCCTGGTTCACCACCTGCGGCGCAACAAGATCCCCTTCGTCACCACCGGCGGCGCCGGCGGGCTGACCGACACTACGCAGATCCAGGTCAACGACCTGAACCGCTGCTTCAACGATCCTCTATTGGCCAAGCTGCGCTCCAAGCTCCGCCACCAGCTCGATTACAGCCGCAACCCGAAGCGTCGCTACGGCATCGATTGCGTGTTCTCGACCCAGCAGCCGCTGTACCCCGCCGGCAACGGCTGCGTGGGCCACGCCAAACCGGGCAGCGACGAGCGCAGCACCCTGGATTGTGCGACCGGTCTGGGCTCCTTTGTCGGCGTCACGGCCGGCTTCGGTTTTACCGCCCTGTCCCACGCCTTGCGCAAGTACCTGCGAGCCTGAAATGCGCGGTGCAACCACCGGGCGGCCGGGTTGCACCTTCCGACCGAGCGGGCTTGACCCCCGAAGGAATCGGTAGA
>WGBK01000323.1 GCA_015494335.1 Gammaproteobacteria bacterium
GGGCTGGCCCGGGCGCAGCCATTGGTCGCGCAGGGCCTGCTCCAGCTGCTCCAGTTGTTCGCGGTATTCGTTGTAGGCCGCCCAGCGGGCATCGTCCACCAGACCCAGGGCGCGGCCCTTTTCCGTAAGACGGCGATCGGCGTTGTCCTCGCGCAGCATCAGCCGGTATTCGGCGCGGCTGGTGAACATGCGGTAGGGTTCGCTGGTGCCCCGGGTGATCAGGTCGTCCACCAGCACCCCCATGTAGGCCTCGTCGCGGCGCAACAGCAGCGGTTCGCGCCCGAGCACGGCGGCTGCAGCATTGGCGCCGGCCAGCAGCCCCTGGGCCGCGGCTTCCTCGTAGCCGGTGGTACCGTTGATCTGGCCCGCCAGATACAGTCCCTCGAAGAAGCGGGTCTGCAGATCCGGCCGCAGGTCGCGCGGATCGAAGTAATCGTACTCGATGGCGTAGCCGGGACGGATGATGTGCGCCTGCTCGAAACCGGGAATGCTGTGGATCAGGCGCTGCTGGATATCGAAGGGCAGGCTGGTGGAGATGCCGTTGGGGTAGACCTCGGTCAGGTTCAGGCCTTCCGGCTCGACAAAGATCTGGTGCGAGGTCTTGTCGGCAAAGCGCACCACCTTGTCCTCGATGGAGGGACAGTAGCGCGGGCCGGTGCCCTCGATCTGGCCGCTGAACAAGGGCGAACGATCCAGCCCGGAGCGGATGATGTCGTGGGTTTCCTCGGTGGTCCAGGTGATGTGACAACTGACCTGGCGCGGATGCAGCTCGCGCGAACCCATGTAGGAGAATACCGGCGTCGGGTCGTCGCCGGGCTGTTCCTGCATCTTCGAGTAGTCGAGGGTCTTGCGGTCCAGCCGCGCCGGAGTGCCGGTCTTGAGGCGGTCGATGCGGAAGGGGCGTTCGCGCAGCCGCGCGGCCAGGGCCGTCGAGGCCGGGTCGCCGGCGCGCCCGCCACTGTAATTGGCCGGACCGATATGGATCTTGCCGCCGAGGAAGGTGCCCACCGTGAGTACCACTTTCTGCGCATGAAAGCGCAGGCCCATCTCGGTGACCACGCCCTCGATGCGCCCCTGGTTCTCGATCAGATCGACCACCGGCTGCTGGAACAGCGACAGATTCGGCTGGTTTTCCAGGGTCTCGCGGATGGCCATGCGGAACAGCTGCCGATCGGCCTGAGCGCGGGTGGCGCGCACCGCCGGCCCCTTGCGCCGGTTGAGAATGCGGAACTGGATACCGGCCCGGTCGGCCGCCAGCGCCATGGCGCCGCCCAGCGCATCGATCTCCTTGACCAGATGCCCCTTGCCGATGCCGCCGATGGCCGGATTGCAGCTCATCTGCCCCAGGGTGTCGATGTTGTGCGTAAGCAGCAGCGTGCGCGCACCCATGCGCGCCGAGGCCAGGGCGGCCTCGGCACCGGCGTGGCCGCCACCGATCACGATCACATCGAAACGACGGGAATAGTCCATGGAGCATCCTCGAAAAGTAACCGAGTATTTTACTCGGATTTAGCCCAGACAATCAATCAGCTTCGCAGACCGACCAGAACCACATCACCTAAATTCCTAAATCATTGATGTGTATGGTGTGGTGTCTGATCGGAAAACCTCGGCGGCATGGATGCCGGCGTGGAGCCTGCAGGGATGTATTTACGGCGTTTTTCCGAGCAGACACTACCCCATACCAGATTTAGATAACGGAACCTTGGCAGCCCGACCTGTGAACCGATACGGACATTTGACAACCCGACGCGACAACAGCCCCGTTTTCCGTCATATTCCCGCGCCATGGACAGGGTTCTGGTACTCGATGCATCCCAGCGCAGCGCGTTGGCCACGATTCGCTCGCTCGGCCGGCTCGGCGTGGGCCGTTTGTACGCGGCCGACAGCCAGGCCAGGGCTATCGCCGGCAGCTCGCGTTTCTGCAACGATTACTCGGAGTGCCCGTCGGTACGCCAGCAACCCGAGGCCTTTCTGTCCTGGTTGCAGACCTTCGTGGAAATCGAGGGGATCGACCTGGTGATGCCGATGACCGAATTCACCAGCCAGCTGATCCTGATGCACAACCAGGCCCAACCCGACCGGGCCATTCCCCTGCCCTTCGCCGACTATGATCAGGTTCTGACCCTGGCGGACAAGGGGCGGCTGGTGGAGCTGGCCAGCGGACTCGGTATCAACTGTCCGGCCTCGCGACGCTACGAGCGGGCGGAGGAGGTGGATCCGGAGCAGATCCACGAGTTCCCGGTGGTCGTCAAGCCCTGCCTGTCTCATCTGTGGGTTAAAGACCACTGGTTGTCGACATCGGTACAGATCGCCCATGATCGCGACCAGTTGCGAAGGTTTTTGCAACAAAGCCCCTGGCTGCAGCAGCATGCCTTCATGCTGCAGGCCTTCATCCCGGGCCGGGGCGCCGGTATCTTCGCCCTCTACGACCGGGGCCGGCCGGTGACCTTCTTCTCCCATCGCCGCCTGCGCGAGAAACCGCCGTCCGGCGGGGTCAGCGTGCTCAGCGAAAGCGCTCCGCTGGATCCGGCCATGCTCGAGGCCGCCCGGCGCCTGCTCGAGGCCGCAGAATGGCACGGCGTCGCGATGGTCGAGTTCCGCGTC
>WGBK01000324.1 GCA_015494335.1 Gammaproteobacteria bacterium
CTTGCAGCCGATTCCTGGCGGGAGCAGGTCGAGCGTTCCATCGACATGCGCCAGGGCTATTTCTGCAATACCGACCGCGCTTCCCTGCGCGTGCGCATCGAAGGCGACTGCGCCCGCATCGGCGTCAAGTCCATGACCCACACGATGCGTCGCACCGAATTCGAATACCCGGTCCCGGTCGAGGAAGCCCGCATCATGCTGGACGAGATGTGCCAGCCTTCCATCGTCATCAAGACCCGTCATCTGCTGCATTTCCAAGGCCACCTGTGGGAGATCGACGAATTCCACGGCGACAACGAGGGCTTGCTCGTCGCCGAGATCGAGCTTGGGGACGAGACGGAAAGCTTCGCCCGTCCCGATTGGCTGGGTGAAGAGGTGACTGACGATCCTCGCTATCTGAATTTCCGTCTTGCCAGCCAGCCCTTCAAGGACTGGACTACATGAAGTAGGAATGTTCCTACGAAATCTGCTATCCTCTCGCATCGCAGAGGAGAATCCCCATGATCAAGGTGCTGTTGACCGACGACCACGCGCTGGTTCGTACCGGAATCAAACGACTGCTCGAGGACAGCGGCCAGGTCGAGATCATCGCCGAGGCCGAGTCCGGCGAGGAAAGCATCGAGAAGGCTCGCGAATTGAAGCCGGATGTGATCCTGATGGACGTGAACATGCCCGGCATGGGCGGACTCGAGGCGAGCCGCCGCATCCTGCTTCACGACCCCGACCAGAAGGTCATTATTCTCACCGTGCATGCCGAGCAGAATTATCCGAAACGCCTGCTCGAGATCGGCGCCCGCGGATACCTGACCAAGGAGTGCCAGCTCGACGAGATGCTGCTGGCGATCCGCAAGGTGCACGAGGGCGGCTCCTACATCGAACCCAGGATCGCCCAGAAACTGGCCCTGTCGATGCTGCCCGGCAACGACAGTAACCTGATGGACCGGCTGTCCCAGCGGGAATTCCAGGTATTGCTGATGGTTTCCGAGGGGCTGACCAACGCCGAGATCTCGCGCAAGCTCTGTCTCAGCCCCAAGACCATCAGCACCTACCGCTCGCGCCTGATGGAAAAGCTCGAGGCCAGCAACGAGTTCGACCTGGTGCGTATCGCCGTCGAGTACGGAGTGGTCGACTTTGCCCAGTCGGTGCTGACCGAATAGCAAGCGCCCGCCCGGCATGAGCGAAACCGGCAACCCGCCCGCATCCAGCCCGGAATCGGACTTCGACGCGGGCGCCTTTCTGGCCAGCGTCAGCCGCATGCCGGGCGTCTATCGCATGATCGATCGCGAGGGTCAGGTGATCTACGTCGGCAAGGCGAAGAACCTGAAGAACCGTCTCTCCAGCTATTTCCGCAACAGCGGACTGTCGCCGAAGACCCGGTCCATGGTGCGCCACATCCACCGTATCGAGGTGATCCAGACGCGCACCGAAAGCGAGGCCCTGATCCTCGAAAACGACCTGATCAAGAACCTCAAGCCGCGCTACAACATCCTGTTCCGCGACGACAAGAGCTACCCCTACATTCAGCTCACCGACCATGCCTTTCCCCGCCTGAAGGTCTATCGCGGCCCCACCCGCGGCCGCAAGGGGCAGTTTTTCGGACCCTTTCCCAACGCTGGCGCGATCCGCTACACCATTCACCATCTGCAGCGGCTGTTTCGACTGCGCGACTGCGAGGACGCCAGCTTCCGCAGCCGCACGCGGCCCTGTCTGCAATACCAGATCAAGCGATGCACCGCCCCCTGCGTCGGCCTGGTCAGCGAGGAAGAGTATCGCCGCCAGATCGAACAGGCGGAGCTGTTCCTCAAGGGACGCAACGAGCAGCTTATTTCCGACCAGGTACGGCTCATGGAAGAGGCGGCGGCTGCGCTGGAATACGAACGGGCCGCAGAGATCCGCGATCGTATCGACCAGTTGCGCCGCGTCAACGAGAAGCAGTTCGTCACCGGCTTCCGGCGCGATCTCGATATCGTGGCCTGCGTGGTGGAGCAGGATTACTGCTGCATCCAGGTATTCATGATCCGCGGCGGCACTTCCCTGGGCAACAAGCCCTTCTTCCTGCGCAGCAAGCTTGACGACGAGCCCGGTTCCATCCTCGAGACCTTTCTGATCCAGCATTATTCGCGGCATCCAGCGCCGGAGGAGATACTGGTCAACCTGCAGCCCGACCATGCCGACCTGCTGCAGCAGGCCCTCTCCAAGGTGGCGGGGCACAGGGTCGAGATCCGCCATCGCCTGCGCGACAAGCGGCGTCAGGCCGTGGCCATGGCCGAACGCAATGCCCGCGAATCCCTGCAGCGCCACCTGCAGTCCGCCAGCAACCAGAATCGCCGCTATGCAGCGCTGATCGAGGCGATGCAGCTCAACCGGCCGCCGCAACGCATCGAGTGCTTCGACATCAGCCATACCCAGGGCGAGGAAACGCGCGCTTCCTGCGTCGTTTTCGGGCCGGAAGGGGCGATCAAGAGTGACTACCGGCTCTATCACATTCGCGATATTCAGCCCGGTGACGACTACGGCGCCATGCGCCAGGTGCTGACACGCCGCTACGACAAGCTGGTGAAGCAGCCGGAAAGCTTGCCGGACCTGATCCTCATCGACGGCGGCAAGGGGCAGCTGCACTCGGCACTGGAGATTCTGCAGAAACTGGATGTCTTTGGCGTAAAGCCGGAGCTGCGCGTGCTCGGCGTGGCCAAGGGACCGGAACGCCGCGCCGGGTTCGAGCAGATCATCGACGAGGAAGATGCGGTATTGCCGATCCCGATGGATTCGCCGGCTCTACTGCTGATCCAGCAGATCCGCGACGAGGCGCACCGCTTCGCCATCACCGGCCATCGCAAGGCGCGGGGCAGGGCGCGTACCCATTCCACGCTGGAGGACATTCCCGGCATCGGCGCGCGGCGGCGTCAGCTGCTGTTGCAGAAGTTCGGCGGGCTGCAGGGCGTCAAGAAGGCCGGGGTCGAGGAACTGATGCAGATACGCGGTATCAACCGAGAGACGGCACAGGCGATCTATGATACTTTCCACGGTTGAAACAGACCCGCCAGCCCGATGAAACTGACCCTCCCGACCCTGCTCACCCTGTTCCGCATTCTGTTGATCCCGGTCTTCGTGGTGGTCTTCTACTGGAAAGCGGAATGGGCTCATCTGGCCGCTGCGGTGATCTATGCCGTGGCCAGTATCACCGACTGGTTCGACGGCTGGCTGGCGCGCATTCTCAAGCAGGAATCGGCCTTCGGTGCCTTTCTCGACCCCGTTGCCGACAAGCTGATGGTCGCGGTCGCCATCGTGGTGCTGGTCGAGGCCCATCCCTCGCTGCTGATGACCTTGCCTGCGCTGATCATCATCAGCCGCGAGATCACCGTGTCGGCCCTGCGCGAGTGGATGGCCGAACTCGGCAACCGCGCCGCCGTCAAGGTCAGTTTCGTCGGCAAGGCCAAGACCACGGCGCAGATGTTCTCCCTGTTTCTGATGCTGTGGGAACAGCCCCTGTGGGGCCTGCCGGTGTTCGAGATCGGGCTGTTGCTGTTCTATGTCTCGGCGCTGCTGACCCTCTACTCGATGTTCATCTACCTGCGCGCGGCCTGGCCGGTGATGATGGAAAACGGCTGAAACCTTGCCTGCTCTGGCTCTAGCTGTCGGGTCGAAAAAAAGCCGTGGAAATGCAGCAATGATCGCTTGACAGGTCAGGGGCAATCGCTAGAATACTGCCCACTTCGCGGGAATAGCTCAGCTGGTAGAGCACAACCTTGCCAAGGTTGGGGTCGCGAGTTCGAATCTCGTTTCCCGCTCCAAACATCTGGCCCCGAACCGCTCGGGGCCTTTTTGTTTGAACTGCAACAGCAGTCTTCTTGCCCGATTATGGCTGGGTGGCAGAGTGGTTATGCAGCGGCCTGCAAAGCCGTGTACGGCGGTTCGATTCCGCCCTCAGCCTCCATATTCGCGGACATCGCCTCCGGCGCAGGCCTTTTTCCCTTCCCCTGCTTGCTCCGAGATCCCCGGCGACCTCCGAAACGCAACCCGCCCGGGTGGCGAAACTGGTAGACGCAAGGGACTTAAAATCCCTCGGTGGCAACACCGTGCCGGTTCGATTCCGGCCCCGGGCACCATTCGCCAACCCGTCTTGTCCCTGCATTTCCGATAGCGCATGCTGGCTGTCTTCTTCATCCTCGTTCGGTTGCCGTCCATGTGGTGTTTTCGGCGGCAACCCCATATTCGCGAAACCCTTGCTATACTCCAGTCAAATTTCAGATTTTATTTCTTCCGATGACCGATCCAGCTCTGAAAATCAAGACGGAAAGTGCCGCGGAAAATCTGCGTCTCGCCCTGTCGCTGATGGGCAAGC
>WGBK01000325.1 GCA_015494335.1 Gammaproteobacteria bacterium
ACCAGGTCCGATTCCCGCACCAGGGAGCTTTCGGGCACATTGCAGATCGACAGGCTGCCACAGTAGCCCTTGCCCTGAATGTCGCGCAGGGCGGCCAGGGTATCGGCGGTCTCGCCGGACTGGGACAGGGTGACGAACAGGCTGTTGTCGGGCACCGCCACCCTGCGATAGCGAAACTCGCTGGCCACCTCGACCTGGCAGGGAATGCCCACCAGTTCCTCGAGCCAGTATTTCGCCACCATGCCGGCATGGTAACTGGTGCCGCAGGCGACGATCTGGACATTCTCCGTCTGCTCGAACACGGTGTCGGAACCCGGGCCGAAGATGGCGTCGAGCACATCGCTGTCGGTGACACGGCCTTCCAGGCAATCGGCGATGGCCGAGGATTGCTCGTGGATCTCCTTCAGCATGTAGTGACGGTACTGTCCCTTGGCCACGGCGTCCTGGGTCAGTTCGCTGACATGGATCTCCAGCTCCTTGGTCTGTCCCGCACGATCGAAGACCTGGTAGCTCTTGCCCTCGATGACCACCAGGTCGCCTTCCTCGAGGTACACGAAACGAGAGGTTACCGGCAGCAGGGCCGAGACATCGGAGGCCACGAAATTCTCCTCGAATCCGACGCCCAGTACCAGCGGGCTGCCGCGGCGGCAGGCGACGAGGGTCTGTGGCTGGTCCCGCGCCAGGATGGCCAGCGCATAGGCTCCCTCGAGGCGCTCAACGGCCGCGCTGACCGCGGCCTGCAGATCGCCGTCATAGAGGCTGTCGATGAGATGCGCGACCACTTCCGTGTCGGTTTCCGATGCAAACTCGTAACCCCTTGCAATCAGCTCCTCGCGCAGGGGCTTGTGATTCTCGATGATGCCATTGTGCACCACGGCGATTCGCGTCGACACATGGGGGTGCGCATTGATCTCGGAAGGCGCTCCATGAGTGGCCCAGCGGGTATGGGCAATGCCGGTATGGCCTGGCTGCTCCTCGGGCAGCCGGTCCGCCAGTTCCTGAACCTTGCCCAGGGCGCGGAAACGGGCCAGTTCGCCCTCGTCCAGAATGGCGACGCCGGCCGAGTCGTAACCCCGGTATTCCAGCCGCCGCAGACCCTCTATCAGGATCGATCCCACATTGCGTTGCGCCACCGCGCCTACGATTCCACACATGTCTATTCCCCTGTTTTCTTGCTCGGGCGTTTCCAGCCCTTGATCGTGGTCTGTTTCGCCCGAGACAGCGTCAGCTCACCGGCCGGGGCATCGCGGGTAATGGTGGCGCCGGCACCGATGGTGGCGCCTTCGCCGACGCGCACCGGGGCCACCAGCTGCACATCGGAACCGACAAACACATCGTCGCCGATCACGGTCTGGTGCTTGTAGGCGCCGTCGTAGTTGCAGGTAATGGCGCCTGCGCCGATATTGACCCGCTCGCCCATCTCGGTGTCGCCGATATAGGCCAGGTGGTTGACCTTGCTGCCCTTGCCGATCCGCGATTTCTTGATCTCCACGAAATTGCCGACCTTGACCTGTTCCGCGGTCCGGGTCTGGGGGCGGATGCGGGCGAAGGGACCAATGCTGTTGCGTTCGCCCAGTTCGCAATCCTCGAGTACGCAGTGGGACAGCAGCTCCGTTCCGGCGCCGATACGGACATTCTTCAGGCAGCAGTGCGCGCCGATGCGAACACCATCGCCCAGCTCGATATCGCCTTCGAGGATGCAACCGACATTGATTTCCACATCCATGCCAACCCGGATCTCTCCGCGGATATCGATACGAGCGGGATCCGCCAATTTCACGCCCTGCTCCATCAGCGCATCGGCCCGTCGGCGGCGCAGAATGCTTTCCAGCCCGGCCAGTTGTTTCTGGTTGTTGACGCCGAGCAGTTCTTCCTCGTCATCGCAGATCACCGCATGCACCGACCACTGCCGCTGCACCGCGTGCTTCACGGTATCGGTCAGATAGTATTCGCCCTGGGCATTGTCGTTGTCGAGGGCGGACAGCAGTTCCTCAGCCTGATTCCCGCGCAGCATCAGGATACCGCTGTTGGATTCGCGGATGCGCCGGATCTCGTCATCGGCATCCTTTTCCTCGACGATGGCGATCACGCTACCGGTTTCGTCGCGCAGGATACGACCGTAGCCGGTCGGGTCGTCGGCCAGGAAACTCAGCAGGCAAACCGTACTGCCATGTTCCTCGGCCTGAGCCAGCAGGTGAAGCAGAGTCTGCTCGCGGATCAACGGCACATCGCCGTAGAGCACCAGGACATCATTGCCCGGCGCAATGCTCGCCAGTGCCTGCTGCACGGCGTGGCCGGTGCCCAGCTGTTCTCGCTGCACAACGAAATCGCAATCCTGCCCGGCCAGGGTTTCGCGTACCTGTTCGGCCTCGTGACCGACCACGATCACGATCTGCTGCGGATCGAGCCGGCGACTGGTGTCGATGACATGCTGCAGCAACGGCTTGCCGGCGAGCGGATGAATCACCTTGGGACGGCGGGATTTCATGCGGCTGCCCTTGCCGGCAGCGAGGATGACGATACTCAGGGGCATCAGACGATCTCGATGGTATGGAGGATCGCATGATACAAAAAAAGGGAGCCGAAGCTCCCCTTGTTTGATCGTTTTGTGAACTGCTAAGCGCCTGATACCAACTCAGCCCTTGATCTTGAGCTTCTTGATCGCTGCAAGCTGTGCCGCGGCGGCGGCCAGTTCGGCCTTGGCCTTGGCGATCTCGAGGTCGTTGCGCTGACCCTCGAGGGCCGCCTCGGCCCGTTTCTTGGCTTCCAGCGCGGCGGCCTCGTCCAGATCCTTGGCGCGTATCGCGGTATCCGACAGCACCGTCACGACATGGGGCTGCACCTCGATGATGCCGCCGGAGATGAAGAAGAATTCCTCCTTGCCATTGCCCAGCTCCAGGCGCACTTCGCCCGGCTTGAGCGGGGAGATCAGCGGAGTGTGGCGGGGCGCGATACCGATCTCGCCCATCACCGCCGGCGCGAACACCATTTCCGCCGGCCCGGAGTAGATTTCCTCCTCCGCGCTGACGATGTCGACATGTATGGTCATGGCCATGACAGGCTCCCGGATTTACAGTTGCTTGGCGCGTTCCGCGACTTCGTCGATGCTGCCGACCATGTAGAAGGCCTGCTCCGGATACTCGTCCATGTCGCCCTCGACGATCGCCTTGAAGCCGGCGATGGTGTCATTGAGGCTGACATACTTGCCCGGCGCGCCGGTGAAGACCTCGGCCACGAAGAAGGGCTGGGACAGGTAGCGCTGGATCTTGCGCGCGCGGGCCACCACCAGCTTGTCTTCCTCGGACAGCTCGTCCATGCCGAGGATGGCGATGATGTCCTTCAGCTCCTTGTAGCGCTGCAGCGTGCCCTGAACCGCGCGGGCGGTGTCGTAGTGCTCGTTACCGACCACATTCGGGTCGAGGATGCGCGAGGTGGAATCCAGCGGATCCACCGCCGGGTAGATGCCCAGCTCGGCGATCTGGCGGGACAGTACCAGGGTCGCGTCCAGGTGCGCGAAGGTGGTGGCGGGAGACGGGTCGGTCAGGTCGTCCGCCGGTACGTACACGGCCTGGAAGGAGGTGATGGAACCGGTCTTGGTCGAGGTGATGCGCTCCTGCAGGGCGCCCATCTCTTCCGCCAGGGTCGGCTGGTAGCCCACCGCGGAGGGCATGCGGCCGAGCAGGGCCGAGACCTCGGTCCCGGCCAGGGTGTAACGGTAGATGTTGTCGATGAACAGCAGTACGTCGCGGCCTTCGTCGCGGAAGGCTTCGGCCATGGTCAGGCCGGTGAGGGCCACGCGCAGGCGGTTGC
>WGBK01000326.1 GCA_015494335.1 Gammaproteobacteria bacterium
CACTCCAACGCCCGCAGCAAGCCGACCTTCCAGAAGCTGGTCGCCGCTGGCATTCCCAACAACCCGCCGCGTTGGCCCGAAGCGACCGCGATCGTCAAGAAGATCCTCAAGGTCTACAAGGAAGACGCCAAGGACTGGGAGCGCATCAACGACTGGATCGAGCGTATCGGCTGGACCCGCTTCTTCGAGCTGACCGAGCTGCCGTTCACCAAGTTCCACATCGACAACTGGCGCGGTGCTCGCAACAGCCTCAACGCTTCTGCGCACATCCGCTTCTGATCGGAGTCGTCTGAGATGAAATTCGCGATTCAAGTCAACGAAGGGCCTTTCACCCACCAGGCGTCTGATACCGCGTATCAGTTCACCAAGGCGGCCCTGGAGAACGGACACGAGATCTTCCGCGTGTTCTTCTACCACGATGGCGTCAACAACGGCACCTACTTCGGTGTGCCACCGATCGACGACCGCAACGTGCAGCAGCAGTGGTCCGAGCTGGCCGAGAAGCATGATCTGGATCTCGTCGTCTGTGTTGCCGCGGCCCAGCGCCGCGGCATCATGGACGAGGACGAGGCCAAGCGTCATGGCAAGGGCACCTCGAACATTGCTCCCGGCTTCCGCATCTCCGGTCTCGGTCAGCTGATCGAAGCCGGCATCCAGGCGGACCGCCTGCTGGTCTTTGGCGATTGAGGAGTAGACAACCATGTCCGATACCAAAACCTTTGTATACATGAACCGCAAGGCCCCCTACGGCACGGTTTACGCTCTGGAATCGCTCGAAGTCGTGCTCATCGGCGCCGCATTCGAACAGGATGTGAAGCTGGTGTTCATGGACGACGGCGTCTACCAGTTGACCAAGAACCAGGATACCGACGGCATTGGAATGAAGAACTTCTCCAAGACCTATTCGGCCCTGGGTGACTACGATGTCAACCAGATCTTCGTCTGCGAGCAATCGCTGAAGGATCGTGGCCTGACACTCGACGACCTGCAGGAGCTGACCTACGAGGACGAGGATGACGATTGGGCCGAGAAGAGCTCAATCCACCTGGTGTCCCGGGATCAGATCGCCGACATCGTCGGCTCTGCCGACGTACTGCTGAACTTCTGAGGGGAATCGTCATGTCAACGCTACACACTGTCAACAAGTCACCCTTCGAACGCAATTCACTCGACAGCTGTCTCTCCGTGACCGCGGAAGGCGCTACCGTCCTGCTGATCGAAGATGCCGTCGGCGGCGCGCTGCAGAACACCGCAGTCTCCCCGGCCATTTCCGATGCCATGGGCAAGGGCGTGAAGTTCGCTGTACTGGGTGAAGATCTGCGCGCTCGCGGCCTGTCGCCCGATCGCGTTCTGGAAGGCGTCTCGGTTGTCGATTATGCAGGTTTCGTGCAACTCGCCTGCGATCACGACAATGTCCAGAACTGGTTGTAACACCTTTTTTCAACATCTTGATTTTCAAGCATTGATAGGAGAAATATCATGCCTTTAGAAGTAAACGGTAAGACCTACGAAACTGACGAGGAAGGCTACCTGGCCAACCTGAACGATTGGACTCCGGAAGTCGCTGAAGCCCTGGCTGCCGCCGACGGCGAAACCCTCACCGACAACCACTGGGAAGTCATCAACTTCCTGCGTGACTACTATGAAGAGTACCAGATCGCTCCCGCGGTTCGCGTACTGACCAAGGCCATCGGCAAGAAGCTGGGCAAGGACAAGGGCAACTCCAAGTACCTCTACGAGCTGTTCCCCTACGGCCCGGCAAAGCAAGCCTGTAAGTATGCAGGTCTGCCGAAGCCGACCGGTTGCGTGTAAGCCACGCCGACCTCTCTGATACCGGGCCGGCCTAGCCGGCCCGGTATCTATACGACTCGGTACCTGCAAGTACCCACCAGCCCTCTGAGAGATTGATCGTCACAATGAGCACTTTCTTTGCATTGTTATACTGGTTTGCCACCGCTGTCCTGGTGATCGGACTGGGCTACAAGATCTGGCAATACTGGAGCACACCCGCTCCCCTCAAGATTCCGACCACGCCGGCCCCCACAACCGTGCCCGGCGTCGTATTCCGGATGGCTCGTGAAGTCGTAGTTTTCGAAAGCCTGTTCAAATCCAACAAGTGGATCTGGATATTCGGCTGGATTTTTCACATGTCCCTGTTCCTGGTGCTGGCGCGCCACTTGCGCTACTTCCAGGAGCAACCCTGGTTCTGGGTCGATTTGATCCAGCCCTTCGGAAAATATGCCGCCTTCGGCATGGTATTCGGTCTGCTGGGCCTGCTGGCCCGTCGCATCGTCGTCGATCGCGTACGCTATATTTCCGCACCCTCCGACTACCTGATGCTGTTGCTGCTGCTGTTCATTGGTTTCAGCGGACTTACGATGCAACTGCTCGATCGTCCTGACATCATCACCCTGAAGCAGTTCTTCCTCGACTGGATGGGCTTCTCGATCTCGGATTTGACGGCCAACACGCCGTTGATCATTCATCTGTCGCTGGTCGCCATCCTGCTGCTGATCTTCCCGTTCAGCAAGCTGCTGCATGTACCCGGCGTCTTCTTCAGCCCTACCCGCAATCAGGTCGACAACCCGCGCGAGAAGCGCCATGTCGTCGACTGGGCGCTGCAGCTGGAGAAAAACGATACCAACTGTGCTGAATCTTCCAAGGGCTAGGAGATAGAGAAGTGGCTGATTTCGAAACCCCCGAACTGTTCAAGCATATCCACGTCCCGAAGATCCAGCCCGGGTCTATGGCCTCCGACGGCCCCTTCATCGCCAAGCCGGAGCATCAGGAGCCCCTGTGCTTCCCCGGCGAGCTGGTGGACAACTGGGAAGAAAAGGCCATCGAGGAAATGGGCAATGCGGTCAAGAAGTACCGTGGCCTGCGCGTTTTCCTCGATTCCTGCGTCAAGTGCGGCGCCTGCACCGACAAGTGTCACTACTTCCTCGGCTCCGCCGATCCGAAGAACATGCCGGTTGCGCGTCAGGATCTGTTCCGTTCCGTCTACCGCCGCTATCACACCCCCACGGGTCGCTTCCTGAGCAAGCTCGGCCTCGGCTGGCTGGTCGGTGCTAAGGAAATGACCAAGGAAGTGCTCGATGACTGGTGGAACTACTACCACCAGTGCTCCGAATGCCGTCGCTGCTCCGTCTACTGCCCCTACGGCATCGACACGGCCGAAGTTACCATGGCTGCCCGTGATGTCATGGCCCGTGTCGGTCGCGGCATGAAATACAGCAACGAGATCATCGGCAAGGTCTACAAGATCGGCAACAACCTCGGCCTGCCCGAGCCGGCCCTGGCCGATACCCTGGAGGGCCTCGAGGAGGACATCGAAGACGAAACCGGCGTCAAGGTCGAACTGCCCCTGGATCGCGAAGGTGTCGAGATCCTGCTGGTCACCCCTTCGGCCGACTTCTTCGCCGAGCCTCATGTCGATGGCCTGATGGGCTACGCCAAGGTCTTCCACGAGGCCGGCGTCACCTGGACCCTGAGTTCCAAGGCTTCCGAGGCCGCCAACTTTGGCCTGTTCATCGGCAACTACGAGAACATGCGCCGCATCGCCCTGCGCATTCGCGAAGCGGCCATCGACCTCGGCGTCAAGCGCATCGTGTTCGGCGAGTGTGGCCATGCCTGGCGCGTGGCCTACAGCTTCCTCAACACCCTGGCCGGCCCCTTCGATTTCCTCGATCAGCGCTACCCGATTCCGCAGCATATCTGCGAGTTCACCTGGGACCTGATCCAGAAGGACAAGCTCAAGTTCGATCCGTCCGAGAACGACTGGATGACACTGACCTTCCACGATTCCTGCAATGTCGCGCGCGCCTCGCGCATGGGCGACAAGCCCGGCGGACAGTTCACCATCCCGCGCAACATCATCAAGACCGTGTGCAACAACTATGTCGACATGGCGCCGGAAACCATCGGCGAAGGCACCTTCTGTTGCGGCGGCGGCGGCGGTCTGCTCACCGACGACCTGATGCCGGTGCGGGTCAAGGGCGCGATGCCCCGCATGACCGCGCTCAACAACGTGGTGCAGGACGAGGGCGTGACTCACATGGCCGCCATCTGCGCCATCTGCAAATCCCAGTTCAGCAAGGTTCTGCCCTACTACAACATGGGCATGGACATGATCGTCAGCGTGCACCAGCTGGTGTCCAACGCGCTCATTCTCACCGGTCAGAACACCGGCGAAGAAGAAGCCGAGACGCAAGACGAAGCTGCAAACGAATAACGCTTTAACCCCTTTACTTTATCCAGTGAAAACTGTTGGTCACAGGAGCTGAAAATGGCAACTAGCACGAAAGAGATGAACACCAAACTGACGTTCCGAAAGTTCGAGGACGGTGTAAACAAGTGGCAGAAGATCGGCGACAAGATCTTCGAGGGCGATCACTCCCACAAGTGCCCCACCTATGTCCATCGTACTCCGCCGTGCCAGGGAAGTTGCCCCTCCGGTGAGGATATCCGCGGCTACCTCGACATCATCCGCGGCATCGAGAAGCCGCCGGAAGGCGTCACCATGCAGGAATACGCATTCCGCCGCTCCACCGATGCCAACCCCTTCCCGTCGATGATGGGCCGGGTCTGCCCCGCTCCCTGTCAGGACGGCTGCAACCGCAACCACGTCGAGGATTTCGTCGGCATCAACGCGGTCGAGCAATATATCGGCGACACCGCCAAGAAGGAAGGTTTCAGCTTCGACAACAGTGCACCACTGTCCGGCAAGAAGGTTGCCATCGTCGGCGGCGGCCCGGCCGGTCTTGCTGCGGCCTATCAGTTGCGTCGCATGGGCCATGAATCCGTCGTCTTCGACGATCACGACGAGCTGGGCGGCATGTTCAAGTACGGCATCCCCGGCTATCGTACCCCGCGCGAATTCCTCAACCACGAGATCCAGCGCATCCTCGACATGGGCGGCATCGAAGTGAAACTGTCCACCCGTGTCGGTACCGACATCAAGGTCGAGGATCTTGAGAAGGAGTTCGACGCCATCATCTGGGCCATCGGCTGCAAGTCCGGCCGCATGCTGCCGGTACCGAATGCCGATGCACCGAACTGCGTCTCCGGCGTCGCCTTCCTTGAAGCCTTCAACAAGGGCACCCTGAAGGTCACCGCGCGCAAGGTGGTCTGTGTCGGTGGCGGTGATACCTCCATCGACGTGGTTTCCGTCGCCCGTCGTCTCGGCAAGGTCGACGACCTGCCCGAGGAGCAGAGTCCCGAGCATGTCATCGGCGGCTATGTCGCTCATGACTCGGCCCTGACTGCAGCCCGCGACGGTGCCGAGGTTGTGCTGACTTCCCTGTTCCCGCGCGACCAGATGACAGCCTCCGAGCACGAGGTCGAGGATGCCCTGCGCGAAGGCGTGGAGATCCACGACGGCGTCATGCCCCTGGAAGTCATCGTTGACGAATCCGGCCGCGCCGTGGCGCTGAAAGTTGCCAAGTGCGAGGTTGTCGATGGTCGTCCGACTCCGGTCGAGGGCACCGAGTACGAAATCGAGGCCGACCTGATCGTTTCCGCCATCGGCCAGACCGGCGATCTGACCGGCCTCGAGGAATTCGACAACGGCCGCGGCCTGATGGATGCCGACAGCTTCTACCGCGTACCCGGCAAGGAAGGTCATTTCGTAGCCGGCGATATCGTGCGCCCGCACCTGCTGACCACCGCCATCGGTCAGGCATCCGTCTGTGCCGAGACCGTCAACGCCTATCTCAAGCACGACACACTGAAGAAGCGTCCGAAGGTCGATGTGCATCATTTCGACCTGCTGCAGAAGCTGAAGGAAGCCGGTCTCGCGCCCGAGCCTTACTGCCACGAGGAAACCCGCGGCACCAGCGAATCCGACTTCGCCATCCACAACTTCGAGGATCGCTCCGAGCAGGAAATCATTACCGCCGACAAGCTGTTCCTCGGACATTTCGAGTACACCCCGCGTCACGTGCGCAAGCAGGTGGTGCCGGACGCCGAGGAAGTGCTCGGTCACTTCGAGGATCGTCTGGTTCCGCTGACCGAGGAAGAGACCGTGGCCGAGGCCGAGCGCTGCATGAGCTGCGGCATGTGCTTCGAGTGCGACAACTGCGTCATCTACTGCCCGCAGGATGCCGTCTATCGCGTCAAGAAGGACAAGCACACCGTGGGCCGCTATGTCGCCACCGACTATGCCCGTTGCATCGGCTGCCACATCTGCTCCGATGTCTGCCCGACCGGCTACATCGACATGGCGATGGGTGATCACTAAACCTGCCAGGGGTTCAATTCGTGAGTATTCGACAGTTATCACGCTGGCTCCTGACCACGGCAATCCTGCTGTGGTCCCTGAGCCTTTCCGCGGCCAGCGACTTCCGTGGCCCGTCTCGCGACGAAAACGGCAATGTGACGCCGCCCCCCAAGGGCGAACAGTGCATCCGACCGACCGAGGAGATCCGTCGCAAGCACCCCGATCTGCTGTTGCACAAGCGAGACCTGACCATGCATCAGGGTATCCGCACCAAGGATGCCAGCCTCAAGCAGTGCATCAATTGCCATGCCACGCCTGACAAGAATGGCAAGGTAGCACGCGCAGGAGAGCCCGGTTTCTTCTGCTCCAGTTGCCACCAGTCGGTCAGCGTCAAGCTGGACTGCTTCGAGTGCCATTCCGACCGGCCCGAGGAAGCGGTGGGCAAAAGCTCGCGCAACAGCTCTCCCCACGGTCAGTTGCGCCCGCTGGTCGACAAGCTGCTGAGCCTGTCGAACAACCCCAAAGTCGTATCCCAACAAAAGGTTCAATGACCCATGAGCCAGCATGAGATGAATTCCGACAAGCCGATCGACCAGTACCGCCGCCGACTGCTCGGCGGCTCGGTGGCTGCACTGGCCGGCCTGACGATCGCCCCGGGCGTGTTCCTGCAGACCGTACAAGCCCGCCCTGCCGACGAACCGGCTACTGATCGGAACCGCTGGGGCCTGCTGATCGACATCAACAAGTGCGTCGACGGCTGCAACAAGTGCGTCACTGCCTGTAACGACGAGAACGGCATCCGGCCGATGCACGGCCCCGAGACGGACCCTCAGTGGATCCGCATCGTCAAGGCCCGGAGCAAGAGCACCCGCCACGAATTCCAGATGCCGGTCATGTGTCAGCATTGTGCCAACCCGCCCTGCGCGGATGTCTGCCCCACCGGTGCATCCTTCAAGCGCGCCGACGGCATCGTGCTGGTGGATCGTCACATCTGCATCGGTTGCCGCTATTGCATGATGGCCTGCCCCTACAAGGCCCGCAGCCTGGTCCATGAAAAGCTCACCGACCAGAAGCCCTACATGCCTCGCGGCAAGGGAACGGTCGAGGCCTGTACCCTCTGCGTTCACAAGGTGGATCGCGGCGACGGCACCACGGCCTGTGCCGAGGCCTGTCCGGAAGGCGCCATCCTGTTCGGCGATCTGAACGATGCCAACAGCGAGATCTCGAAACGCCTCGAGCAGTACGGCGGTCGCCAGCTGCGCGCGGATCTGAGCCTGAATACAGGCGTTCGTTATCAGGGTTTATAAGCAATCATGAAAAATCTTCGATACACCTCGATTGAAGGCAACTCCCCCGCCTATCTCGGTCTGATCGGTTTCTTCGGTCTGTTCCTGCTAGCCGCCTTTGTCGCCTTCGTCAACATGGAGCACGAGGGACACTGGATTACCGGCATGAACAACCAGGTGGTCTGGGGCCTTCCCCATGTATTCGCGATCTTTCTCATCGTCGCCGCTTCAGGCGCGCTGAACGTGGCATCCATCGCCTCCGTATTCGGCAAGAAGATGTACAAGCCTCTGGCGCGTCTCTCCGGCGTTCTGGCCATAGCCCTGCTCGCCGGTGGTCTCGCGGTACTGGTGCTCGATCTCGGTCGTGCCGATCGCCTGATCGTTGCCATGACCTACTACAACTTCAAGTCGATCTTTGCCTGGAACATCATTCTCTACAACGGGTTCTTCCTCATTGTTGGCCTGTATCTGTGGACCATGCTCGACTGGCAGGTCGAGAAATATTCCCGCATCGCCGGCACCGCCGCTTTCATCTGGCGCCTGATCCTGACCACGGGTACCGGTTCCATCTTTGGTTTCCTGGTTTCCCGACAGGCCTATGATTCCGCAATCCTGGCCCCGATGTTCGTCATCCTGTCCTTCTCCTATGGCCTTGCGATCAAAATCCTGATCCTCTTCGCCAGCTACAAGTGGACCGGTCGCCCGCTCGGTGACGCCATCGTCAATCGTCTGAAAAATCTGCTCGGTGTGTTCATCGGTGCGACCTTCTATTTCGCTGCGGTCTATCACCTGACCAAGCTGTACATGACCAAGGATCACGGCATCGAGAACTTCATCCTGCTCGACGGCGGTATCTATACTCAGCTGTTCTGGTGGGGACAGATCGTGCTCGGTACCGTTGTGCCGCTGTTGCTGCTGTATTGCCCGCGCCCGTCGAAGCATCGCTTCGCCATTGGTCTGGCGGCCGTGTTGACCATTCTTGGCGGTTTTGCCACCCTGTATGTGCTGATCATCGGCGGTCAGGTCTACCCGATGTCGCTGTTACCGGCCGAATACGAGTACAGCTCCAGCTTCTTCGACGGCGTCGTCGCGCACTATGCACCGAGCAAGTGGGAGATCATGCTGGGTCTCGGCGGCGTGGCCCTGTCCATGGCCATCGTTACCCTGGCGATCAAGATCTTCCGCCTGCTGCCCGAGGACCTCTCGGACCACCTGGTCACCGACAAGGTCGTCATCAAGTCCTGACCAGCCTCCGCGGTTTGGCCGATCCCGAGCGTCTGCCTATAATGGCAGACGCTTTTCTGTCTCCGGTCCCTGCATGTCCGCCTTCTACATCTCCGCCGCACACAAGTCTTCCGGCAAGACCACGCTGTCGATCGGACTCGCCAAGGCGATTCGCGACCGAGGCCTGAAGATCCGGACCTTCAAGAAAGGTCCCGATTACATTGACCCGATCTGGCTTCGACAGGCCAGCGCTCAGGATTGCCACAACCTGGATTTCTTTACCTCTGGTCGCGAACACATCCTGTCCCTTTTCCAGCACCTGCGTCGGGACAGCGATGTCACCCTGGTAGAGGGCAACATGGGGCTGTTCGACGGCCTGTCGATGGATGGCTCCGACAGCAATGCGGCGATGGCGCGACTGCTGGATCTTCCGGTCGTACTGGTGGTGGACTGCAGTGGAACCAGTCGCGGCATTGCGCCTCTGCTGCTCGGTTACCGGGATTTCGACCCGAAGCTGCGCTACGCGGGTGTCATCCTCAACAAGGTGGCCGGGACACGTCACGAATCCAAGATGCGCGCGATGATTCGCGAGTACACCGATTTCCGCATTCTCGGGGCGGTACCGCGCAACAACGATATTCAGGTGACCGAAAGGCACCTGGGACTGATACCCGGCAACGAGATGGGCGAGCAGGCCGAGGGAGTGATCGAATTGCTGGCCCGGCAGGCCGCCGATCACATCGACATCGACGCCTTGCTGGAGGCCTCGACGGAACAACAAGGTCCCGCACATTTCGGTATCGACGCGACAAGACAGACGTTCCCGGCACCAGACCTGCGCATCGCCATCGCACGCGACACGGCCTTCGGTTTCTAC
>WGBK01000327.1 GCA_015494335.1 Gammaproteobacteria bacterium
CTCTGCAACAAGGGGTAGCCGAGGAAACCGATGGTCGAGAGATCCTTGTCCTTGAGCTTGTCCTGTTGATCCTTGTAGCTGGGCACGCGCTCGAGCCAACCCAGCGGCGTGATCATGCCGAGCAGGGTATAGAGTTCCGCATGCTCGGGCACGCGCGACTGGATGAACAGGGTCGCGCTGCCCGGATTGACCCCGGCCGCGAGCCAGTCGATGACCAGGTCGATACTGCCCTGGGCTATGGCCGAAGTAGACTCGTAGTGCGTGGTCAGGGCATGCCAGTCGGCCACGAAGAAAAAACACTCGTAGCTGTGCTGGAGTTCGATCCAGTTCTTGAGTACGCCGTGATACTGGCCGAGATGCATCAGGCCGGTGGGACGCATGCCCGAAAGCACGCGGGTATTCTGATGGACGGAGGTGTTCAAGGGAGTAAACCGCTGTGATGAGACAGCGCGCATTATACAGGGATATGAAGGCCCGGGTCATGCGGGAACGGGTGTATTGGCGCCAGGACAGGCGCGGACACTCAATCCTCGAGGAAGGATACATCTCCCTTGCCGTGGCGGATGATCTCGGGGCTTCCGTCGATCAGGCTGATAACCGTAGTGGGTTCATGGCCACAGTGGCCACCGTCGATGATCAGGTCGACCTGCTTGTCGTACTTGTCGCGAATCTCATCGGGATCGTCCAGTGGTTCGCTGGCACCCGGCTCGATCAGCGTGCTGCTCATGATCGGCTGACCCAGTTCCTCGAGCAGGGCATGGGTGATGCGATGATCGGGCACACGCACCCCGATGGTCTTGCGTTTCGGGTTCATCAGCCGACGCGGCACTTCGGACGTGGCCGGCAACAGGAAGGTATAGGGTCCGGGCGTCAGGGTTTTCATCAGCCGATAGGCGGAGTTGTCCACCTTGGCATAGATGCCAATCTCGGACAGATCACTGCACACCAGGGTGAAATGATGCTTGCTGTCCACCTTGCGCAGGCGCTGAATCCGCTCCATCGCGCGCTTGTCGCCGATATGACAACCCAGGGCATAGCTGGAGTCGGTAGGATAGATGATCAAACCGCCCCGGTCGATGATCTGCACCGCCTGCTGGATCAAGCGCTTCTGCGGGTTGTCGGGATGGATTTCGAAGTATTGCGCCATACGTGTCTTGCTGTTTCAGGGAATTCAACGAAAAAGGGCGCCCGAAGGCGCCCTCTTGGACTTCAGATCGGAGGGTTCCGATTAGAAGTCGTGACGCAGACCGATAACGGTAGCGTCAGTGCGCAGATCGCCAGAGCTGTTCTCGATGTAAACCTTGGTGCGCTTGCTCAGAGCGTGGTGATAACCGACGGTTACACCTGTGATATCAGCATTCTTGGCGGAAGACCAGCGAAGCAGGGCCTTGCCTTTGGCGCCAACACCCATGGTGCCGAGCAGAGTGGTGTACTTGTCGCCACCCAGATCTTCAGCATCGTTGTAAGCAAAGGTGATACCAAAGCCGTCGCCCTTGTAACCGACGGAAACAGCCATGCCGCTGTTATTGGTATCGTTGTGAACGCCGAGACCAATAGCTACAGGACCAGCCGGGAAGTTGACGGCAACATTGTAGGCATCCATCAAGTCAGATTCAGTGCCTGCCGGGGTGTTCTTTGCTGCATCATTGGAAACTACAGCCATCTGGAACTTGACATCGCCAAATTTGTTGGCATAAGCCAGAGCATCACCGGTACGGGAACCCAGCTGGTAGCCGTCGTCCAGACCGAAGTGGTTAAAGGGATCAACATTGCCGGCAACCAGGTTGTAAACCGGTACCCACATGTTACCCATGGCGAAGGTGCCGAAGTCGCCTTTCAGGCCAACCATGCCGATACGAGTGGATACGCCAGATTTTTGCTTGGCATTATCGGCATTGTAGCCCAGCTCGAACTTGTAGATGGCGGACATGCCGTTACCCAGGTCTTCGGAACCCTTGAAGCCGAAGCGGGAAGTATCGTTGACCAGGCCAACAGCAGCATCATTGTCGGAAGCGACAACCATGGCCATGCGAGCGCGGCCGTAAACGGTGGTCTCGGCGATGGCGGAGCCAGCCATGACC
>WGBK01000328.1 GCA_015494335.1 Gammaproteobacteria bacterium
GCACATGGCATGGCTCAAGCACCCCCTGCTTGGCGACCCGGTTTATGGCGGACGCTTTCATATCCCGCGTGGCGCCAGCGACGAATTGCGCGAAGCCCTGGCCGGGTTTCGGCGACAGGCCCTGCATGCGCGCCGACTGAGCTTCGAGCACCCGGCCAGCGGCGAACCCCTTTCCTTCGAGGCTCCGTTGCCGAAGGATCTTTCCTCGATGATCGAGGTTCTGCAACGCGATGCTGCTCGCGTCGACTCCCAAGACAGGGTCAGCGCTCCGTGATCGAAACCAGGCAGGCACCCGTGGCCATGCGTGAAAAACGCCGTAAATACATCCCTGCAAGCTTGACTGCGGCTTCCATGCCGCAGACATTTTCACCCATGGCCACGGGTATCTTGTTCAATGCCTTTCGATGAAGGAATACGGAGAACCCATGATTGACACCCCGCGCTGGATCACGCCGGACTGGCCCGCGCCACAACGGGTGCACGCCGCCAGCAGCCTGCGCGTCGGCGGGGTCAGCGAGGGCGGTTATGCCTCGCTCAATCTTGCCCGCCATGTCGAGGACGATCCGCAGCGGGTCGACGAGAACCGCCGACGCCTGGCCTCGGCCCTGGCATTGCCTGACAGCCCGCAATGGCTGGAGCAGACCCACAGCCGCCGCGTTCTCGATCTGGATGGCGATGTCTCGCGCGATGGCGACGCGGCCGTCACGCGTCGGCCGGGCCGGGTTGCGGTGGTGCTGACCGCCGATTGCCTGCCAGTGCTGTTCTGCGATCGCCGCGGCAGCGTGGTGGCCGCGGCCCATGCCGGCTGGCGCGGCCTGGCCGGCGGCATACTCGAGAACACGGTTGCGGCGATGGGGGTTCCGGCTGCCGAACTGATGGCCTGGCTCGGGCCGGCCATCGGACCGCGGCACTTCGAGGTCGGCGACGAGGTTCGGGATGTCTTCCTGCGCGATCTGGCGCAGGCCGAAGAGGCCTTTCGCGCGACCCGCCCCGGCCATTGGCTTTGCGACCTGTACCGGCTGGCGCGGCTGCGTCTGCGGCGTGCCGGCCTGGAGCGGGTCTTCGGCGGCGATCGTTGTACCTGGTCGGAGGCGGATGCCTTCTTCTCCTACCGCCGCGAGCCGCGCTGCGGGCGTCAGGCGTCCCTGATCTGGTTGCGGGATTGAGCTGTGTCATCCAGGTGGCAATGGGGCCGCATAATCGTCTATGTGCCATTGAATTGCCTTTCGCCAGTCCCATCTAGGCTGCAGAAATCAAATACAAGCGAGGTAACCACAACATGAAGATGGATCGACTGACGACCAAATTCCAGGAAGCGCTGGCCGATGCACAATCGCTCGCGGTCGGGCGCGACCACCAGTTCATTGAACCCGTGCATGTGCTGCTGGCGATGCTGGATCAGCGCGGCGGCAGCGTGCGCCCGTTGCTGATGAAGGCCGGCGCCAATGTCACCGTATTGCGCTCCAAGCTGGCCGAGGCGCTGGATCGCCTGCCCCAGGTACAGGGCGCCGAGGGCGAGCTGCATATCTCCAACGGCCTGAACAAGCTGCTCAACATCTGCGACAAGCTGGCGCAGAAGCGCGGCGACGAGTATGTCGCCTCCGAGATCTTCCTGCTGGCGGCCTTCGAGGAAGGCGGCGATCTGGCCAAGATCCTCAAGGAAGCCGGCCTGGAGAAGGCCGCACTCGAAAAGGCCATCGAGGAAGTCCGCGGCGGCCAGCTGGTCAGCGACCCCAATGCCGAGGATCAGCGTCAGGCGCTGGAAAAATACACCATCGACCTGACCGAGCGCGCCGAGCAGGGCAAGCTGGATCCGGTGATCGGCCGTGATGAGGAGATTCGCCGCTCGATTCAGGTATTGCAGCGCCGAACCAAGAACAATCCGGTACTGATCGGCGAACCCGGCGTGGGCAAGACCGCCATCGTCGAGGGCCTGGCCCAGCGTATCGTCAATGGCGAGGTGCCGGAGGGACTCAAGCACAAGCGGCTGCTGTCCCTCGACATGGGCGCATTGATCGCCGGCGCCAAGTTCCGCGGCGAGTTCGAGGAACGCCTCAAGGGCGTGCTCAACGATCTGGCCAAGCAGGAAGGCCAGGTGATCCTGTTCATCGACGAGATTCACACCATGGTCGGCGCCGGCAAGGCCGAAGGCTCGATGGATGCCGGCAACATGCTCAAGCCGGCGCTGGCGCGCGGCGAGCTGCACTGCATCGGTGCCACCACGCTGGACGAGTACCGCCAGTACATCGAGAAGGATGCCGCGCTGGAGCGCCGCTTCCAGAAGGTGCTGGTACTGGAGCCCTCGGTCGAGGAC
>WGBK01000329.1 GCA_015494335.1 Gammaproteobacteria bacterium
CGCCCTTCGTCGAGGCCGTCGAGAAAATCGGACCACAGCCGCAACACGAAGATCGTCAGCGCCCACAGCAACATGCTGCCGGTGATGCCCACCAGCAGGTAATTGGCCAGGTTGGCGTACCCCATCCAGTCCGCCAGCAGGGTGACCACGAGACCGAACAGGATCAGCACCCGCAACAGGTGGTTGCTCATCGTCTCGTAATAGCGCAGCAGCCACACTGCCCAGATCAGGTTGAGGATCAGCAGGAACAGATAGATGTTGCGCAACAATCCGGTGATCGGCTCCGGGAACTCGTGGATCTGCAGCGCGGCGTACATCAGGTAACCGATCAGCAGCAGCTTGCTGAGCAGGCGCAGGCGCCGCGCCAGCAGCGCCGAGACCTCGGCCGGCAGGCGCGTCAGCGGCTGCCCGGGCGGACAGGGGTTGAGCACTACCCGAATCACCAGGTTGATGACCCCGTAGAGGAACAGCCCGACCAGCAGGATATCGATGAAATCCCAGCTCCGCTGCTGGATGAAGAAGCGCCACAGGGCATGCAGTGAGAGAAAGCCGCTGAGAGTCAGACCCAGCAGATATCGATTGGCGCAACTCATCAGCGACAGCTGGAACTGGCTCAGGTAGCCCTTGTGCTCGGCCGCCGCATGGCGGTCCAGCGAAAGCTTGAGCCGGCGCTTGATCAGCAGGCTGATGGCCAGTGCCAGAGCCGCCAGTATCGAGAGCGGCAACCATTCCGTCATGGCCCGATCGATGCCGCCGGAGACCTGCACGAACTGCAAGCCCGCCTCGAAGGCCTGTACCGGGTGCAGCAGGCTGTTCTTGATGTTCTCGAGCAGGTTCGGACGGCGGGCAAACAGCTCGCTGGCCAGTTGCTGCTGCTGCTTGGCGAGAGTGACGTCGACCACCTCGTGAGCGCGCAGCAACATCAGGCGGCAACTGGCGAGCTGCTGGGCATGGCTGAGCATGGACTGGTTCAGGCTCTCGCGCTTGTCCGTGACCTCCTTATCCTCACTCAGGTTCTGCGGGCCGAGCAGTTCGAGATCATCGGCGCTCTTGTTGATCGCCGCCTCGTTCTTGTCGATGCACTCCTGGGCCACCTGCTTGACGAACTGGCCCTGCTCCTGGAACAGCTTCAGCACATCGCGGTCGAGCCGCTTTCTCGGATCGGCGAGGGATTTCTCGATCACCTGCAGCTTGTTCTCGGCCTCGCCGATGCGCAGGCTCAGCACCGGGTCCTGGGCCCAGGCCTGGAGAACCGGCAGCATCAGCAGCAGCGCAAGCGAGATTCGGTGCAGGACAGTCATCGGGGTGTGGCGTGTTCCCTGGGTCGGTCGTCTCATGAACTGTGAATAGTATCGGAAATCCCGCCTCTCGGCCCTTACATTTTGGCATGACTTGCCCTACATTTAAGGTTTCAGACACCAGCCCGCTGCGCCACGCCTGCATGGACCCGTTCGCAATAGAAATGCCCCGCTTCGAGAGCCTCAGCCCCTCGGGCCGCTACGCCGAGCTGACGAACTATTGCGTCGATCAGCTCGATGGCATCCTGCTGCTGATGCTGGACAGCGACGATCCGCGTTTCCAGCCCGGCTCCGGTGAGGCGCGCGACCTGCTGGAAACTCTCGGGCGACGCCAGCATACCCTGCACAACGGTTTCCTGTTCCAGTTACGCAAGCTGTTCAGCGACTTCAAGTCCATTCGTCCCGCGCGCTTCCTGCCGCGCAATCCCGCCGCCGCGGCCGGCGCCGGCCTGTTCGATACCCACGGCAGCCAGGTGCAACCGCTGATCCAGGGCATCGACCGGACCATCCGCCAGCGACTCGAACCCCGTTTGCGCGTGCTCGACCTGCGCATGAAGTATCTCGTCCACCGTTCCGACGACGGGCTCGACGACAATCCCCTGGCGCCGGCCAATCTCTGCGACGCCTTTGTTGCCGCGATCGAACCCCTGGGTTTCAATCGCAGCCGCAGCCTGCCCCTGCTCGAGGCCTTCGGCGAACTGCTCGAGCAGCAGCTTGGCGACCTCTACCGTGAATGCGATCGGGGTCTGCACGAACTGGGCATCCGCTTCGACCTGCCCTTCGAGGAGACCGATCCGGTAGCCCCGGAACCGCCCGAGGCCACAACGGAAGCGGAAGACGAAATCGAAGCATCCGAGGAAAACGAAGCCTCGCCGCCCGACAGAAACGAACCCGGGCACGAGACAACAGGCAGGGAAAGCCTCGTCGCCGATCAGAGCGACGACGACATGGCGGAGGGTCGAGAAACAGCGGCCAAGGCCGTAGCCGACCCCCTGTCCGACGAAAACCTTCTCGAGATTGCGGATGCAGCGGACGTGCAAGCACCGGCCGATCCAGCCTCGACCCTGCTGCGTGAGCCTCCCCCGGCAACTCTGGTGAAGGCGAAGGTAATCGCCGAGGCCCTGCCGGAAGCGGGGAACGAGACGGAAACCGACCTGGTCGGCCAGGCCGTGGCCGAGATTCTCGCCGGCTCGAAGCAGCCGGAGGAAGCCGACAGCGAGGTTGAAGAAGAACCGTCGAGCGAAGGGAATACCGGGGGCGATACCACGGGTCAGCTGCTGACCTTCGCCAGTCGCGGCGCCCGCCTGATCGACAACGAATCGGTACGCGTGGCCCTCGTTGCCCTGAAGGAGAACACCGAAGCCCTCGACGACGATCTTACGGCCTTCCATGCCTGCATCCAGCAATTGCAGGTCATCGTGCCCGAGGGCGTTGCCGACGACCTGCAGAAATTCTCCCATTTCTACAGCGGCCTGGTGGGGAATCCCCGGGTCAGCGAGCCGCTGCGCCGCCAGCTGCTGCGCTTGACGACGCCGCTGCTGCTCCTGGTGCTGCATGACCCCTTCTTCTTCCGTTCCAGCTGCCATCCGGTCAATGACTTCCTGCACTCGATGATCGACTTCGAGATCCGCCACGGTCATCGCCCCGAAAACATCAAGGTGCTGGCCCTGCTGGTGGATAATCTGCTGGCCCTTGAAAACCCCATGCTCAGCGACTTCCTGCCCTGTCTCTTATACACATCTGACGC
>WGBK01000330.1 GCA_015494335.1 Gammaproteobacteria bacterium
GCGCGTGCCGCCGGTAAGGGTCGTTCCCTTGCCAAGGCGCGCAACGCCGAGAGGGGAGAGGCCTGTGGCTCCTAACTCATTGTTTTATAAAAGGCAGGCCGCACTGTGCGCGCCCGCGGACTGCGTTGTCGAAACTGGCTGTAGGAGTACTACAGCGGCGTTTCGACGCCTTGCCGCGAACGCGCACAGTACGGCTGAACACGATATATTATGTGGCCGGGTTAATAGGCACATATTGACCGAGATCCGTACATGAGCCACACCGAGCCCCACTACGATCCGTTGCTGGAAAGCCTCGCCATTCTCGCGAAGCTGCACAACCGTCCGGTCAGCATCGACGCCCTGATCGCCGGTCTTCCGGTCAAGCCCGGAGAAAACGGGCCGGAGCTGTTTTCGCTGGACAAGCCGAAGGGACTGTTCTCGCGGGTGGCGCGCCGGGCCGGTTTTGCCAGCCGTCTGGTGAAGCGCGACCTGCGCCAGATCTCGCGGCTGTTGTTGCCCTGTATCCTGGTGCTGCGCGACGGCAAGGCCTGCATCCTCGAGTCCATCGACCGCAAGAACAACCGGGCCCGGGTGATCCTGCCGGAGCTGGGTGACGGCGAGGAGTGGATCGATCTCGACGAACTGGAGCAGGAATACCTCGGCTATGCCTTTCTGCTGAAACGGATCTTCGACCAACAGCCGGCGGGACATCATGCCCGCCGCCTGCTGGATCGACAGGGCTCGCACTGGTTCTGGAGCACGCTGGCAATGTCGAAGGATATCTTCTTCAGCGTGCTTCTGGGTTCGGTGCTGATCAACCTGTTCATCCTCGCCACGCCGCTGTTCACGATGAATGTCTACGACAAGGTGGTGCCCAACAACGCCATCGAGACGCTGTGGGTGCTGGCCACCGGCATCATCGTGGTGTACCTGTTCGACACGCTGATGCGCTACCTGCGCAACTACCTGCTGGAGACGGCGGGCAAGAAGGGCGATATCATCATGTCCTCGAAGATCTATGCCCACACCCTGAACCTGCGGCTGGAACAATGGCCGCGCAGCGTTGGCGCCTTCGCCAGCCAGTTGCGCGAGTTCGAAAGCATTCGAAACTTTTTCACCGCGGCTACCCTGGCGGCGCTGGTGGACCTGCCCTTTGCGGTCATCTTCCTGCTGGTGGTGGCCTATATCGGCGGCCCGATGGTGGTGGTGCCGATCATCACCATAGGGGTGATCCTGATCTACAGCCTGAGCCTGGTGCGGCCGCTCAAGCGCAGCATCGAAGCCACCTACGAGGCGACGGCGCTGAAGAATGCCCACCTGATCGAGAGTCTGCACGGCATCCAGACCCTGAAGGCGCTGGGCGCTTCCGGCCATGCGCAATGGGTGTGGGAAGAGACCTCGGGTGATATCGCCGGCAAGTCGATGCGCGCGCGGCTGATGTCCGGTTCCATCACCGTCATCAGCAACCTGATGGTACAGCTGACCACGGTGGCGCTGATCGTCTATGGCGTCTATCGCATCAGCGAGCTGGAGCTGAGCATGGGCGGACTGATCGCGGTGATCATGCTGTCCTCCCGCGCGGTAGCGCCGATGGGGCAGATCGCCAACCTGATCACCCAGTTCGAGCAGACCCGCACCGCCTATCGCAATCTTGACGAGTTGATGAAGAAGCCGGTGGAACGGCCGGAGACGGGCAACTGGGTGCGGCGCCCGAAATTCGAGGGCGGCATCGCCTTCCGCCAGGTCGGCTTTTCCTATCCGGAAGCGGTCAAGGCCTCGCTCAGCGACGCCAGTTTCCGTATCCGGCCAGGCGAGCATGTGGGCATCATCGGCAAGGTCGGCTCCGGCAAGACCACGCTGATCAAGCTGATCATGGGTCTCTACCGCGCCGATGCCGGTTCCATCCTCATCGACGATATCGACATCAACCAGATCGATCCGGCGGATCTGCGCCACAATATCGGCTACCTGTCCCAGGACATCCACCTGTTCCAGGGCAGCATCCGCGACAATATCGCCTACAAGAACCTGCAGGTGGAGGACGAACGCCTGTTGCAGGCCGCCCATGTCAGCGGCGTGGACCTGTTCGTCAACCAGTTGCCCCAGGGTTTCGATACGCTGGTGGGCGAGCAGGGTGGTTTCCTGTCCGGCGGTCAGCGCCAGTCCATCGCCCTCGGCCGCGCCCTGCTGCTCGATGAGCCGATCCTGTTGCTCGACGAGCCCACCAACAGCTTCGACAACACCACTGAATCCATCGTGCGCAAGCGGTTGTTCGACTATACCCGCGACAAGACCCTGCTGCTGGTGACCCACAAGGCCAGCATGCTCGACCTGGTGGAACGGCTGATCGTCGTCGACGAGGGGCGCATCGTCATGGATGGCCCGAAGCAGCAGGTGCTGGATGCCCTGAAGGGAGGTACTCATGGCCAGGGATGAGGACATCACCCAGCTGGATCGTCACGGCAAGGACGACCTGGCCTACATGCAAAGTCTCTCCGCCGCCGTGGTGCAACGCTCGCCGCGCTTCGTGATGCTGGTGGTGCTGATCATGACGCTGTTCGTCGCCAGCGCCATCGCCTGGATGAACTGGGCCGAGATCGATGTGGTGATCCGCGGCAGCGGCAAGGTGATCCCGGCCAGCCAGGTGCAGGTGGTGCAGAGCCTTGAGGGTGGCATCGTATCGGAGATCCTGGTGCACGAGGGTGAGGCGGTGGAGGTCAACCAGCCCCTGATCAAGATCAGCGACATCGCCTTTGCCAGCTCCTTCGAGGAAAACCGCATCAAGTACCTGGAACTGCTGGCGCGTGCAGCGCGGCTGCAGGCCGAGGCCTTCGGCAAGGAATTCAAGGCCGACCCGGAGGTGGAAAAGGCCCGCCCCGAACTGAATCGTTCCGAGCGCGGGCTGTTCGAATCCCATCGTGAACAGTTGACCGAAACCCTGGGCATACTGGACGCCCAGATCGAGCAGCAGCAGAGTGCCCTGCAGGAAGCCCATTCCAAGCAGCGGCAATTACGCAAGTCGCTGAAGCTGGTGCGCAAGGAAATCGAGATCAAGAAACCCTTGAAGCAGCGCGGCATCATCAGCGAGGTCGAGTTCTTGCAGCTGCAGCAGCGGGAGGCTGAGCTGGAAGGGGAACTGGAAGCCGTGGGCATCTCGATCCCGCGCATCCAGTCCACCATCGACGAGGCGCGTTCCAAGCGCCAGCAGGCGCTGCTCGATTTCCGCAACAAGGCGAAGCAGGAGCTGAATGAAATCCGCTCCGAGATCGCGCGCATCCGCGAGGCTCAGGTCGCGCTGCGCGACCGGGTCACCCGCACCACCCTGCGTTCGCCGGTGAAGGGTATTGTGCAGCGCCTGTTCACCACCACCGTCGGCGGCGTGGTCAATCCGGGCAGCCCGGTGGTGGAGATCGTGCCCCAGGAAGACTCGCTGCTGATCGAGTTGCGCATCAAGCCCGCCGATATCGCCTCGGTGCGTATCGGCCAGACCGCGCGGCTCAAGTTCTCGGCCTATGATTTTGCCGTGCATGGCAGTCTGCCAAGCAAGGTGACCTTCATCAGCGCCGACACGATTACCGATGAGAAGGGTAACAGCTACTACCTGTTGCGCGTCAAGCCGGAGCGGGATTATCTCGGTCATCCGTCCCGGCCCTTGCCGATCAAGGTCGGCATGACCGTGGAAGCGGATATCGTCACGGACAAGAAGACCATCCTGCAATACCTGCTGGAACCGGTTACCCGCGGTCTCGACCGGGCCCTCAAGGAGCGCTGATGAAAATCGCAGCCCTTTCACGCAACCCCGGCTTTACCCGTCATCTGCGCGAATCGCTGCCGACGCTTCCGGTGGTGGCCGACCGGCTACCGCAATGCGAGCCGCAACTGATCCTGTTGCTGCACTTGTCTTCCCTCAACCCGCGGGAACGCGAACTGCTGCCGCAACTCGCAAGCCGGTGCCGCGTCGTGGCCTGTTCCGACCGTCCCGATCTGGCCGAGATGCTGAAGTTGATGGAAGCGGGCGTGCGTGGCTACGGCAACAGCTTCATGGCCGCGGACAACCTGCAACAGATGCTGCAGATAGTCGAGCAGGGTCAGGTGTGGCTGCCGCCGCAACTGCAGCAACAGGCCTTTGATCTGGCCTATCGAGCCCTGAATCGGAATCCACCCAATCCACCCCTGTCGCTGGACGGACTGACGGAGCGGGAATCGGAAATTGCCCGCGCCGTGGCCGAGGGGCTCTCCAACCGGCGCATTGCCGAGCGTTTCGGCATCACCGAAAGGACGGTAAAAGCCCACCTGAGCAGCATTTTTCGCAAGCTCGGGATCAAGGACCGCATGGCCCTGGTGGTGGGGCTGCGCGCGGCCTGAGACCCGCGTCACGCCGCAGGTGTGACGATTCCCGCATTTCATCGCTTTTCTGGGTCATCTAGTACCTTGGTACGATGCGGCTTTTTCCCTGCGGACTATCTTCCAGACTCCACAATTTCCAAGCGGCGCAAGAAACATGGCAAAACAGATCGGAATCGTTGAATTCGTCCAGGGCAATGTCGAGGTCAAGACCGTCGACGGTATCATCAAGGTTGTCCACCAGGGTGACAAATTGCACGAGGGCGACCTGCTGCGCACCGGCGACAACAGCGAGGTTCGCATCGAATTCTTCAACGGTCAGGCCCTGGTGGTCGGCGAGAACACCGAGTTCCTGCTCGACGAGACCGTGTTCGCCCGTCTCGAGCCCTATGCCGATGACCGGGCCGAACAGCTGGCCCAGCTGCAGCAGGCGCTGGTCGAGGGTACCGATCTGGCCGATCTCGAAGCGCCGGCCGCTGGTCAGGCACGGGGCGATGCCAACAACCTCCACGATGCCTCGGTGTACGAGCGCATCGGCGACGAAGGGCAGGTGGATACTCAGCTGACGCCCTTCGATATCGGCGACGACACCGATCGCTTTGTCCCGGTCACCGGCGACGACAATGTGCTGCCGCAGGCTCCGTCTTCGAACCCTCAGCCCCAGGCCAGCATCACGCTCGATCCGGTTGCCGGCGATGGCGTGCTCAACGCCGATGAGCTGGCCGGCGATGTGCCGGTCACCGGCAGCGTCGGCGGCGATGCCGGCCCTGGCGACACGGTTACCATCCGCGCCGGCGGCACCGAATACAGCGGCACCGTCGACGACAACGGTCGTTTCTCCATCGGTGTGCCCGGCACCGTGATTGCCGCGGCGGGCGGTGTGACCGCTGTGGTCACCCTGGCCGGGGGCGATGCCTCGGCCAGCGACGAGGCGCCGGTCAGTGTCGATGACCAGATCGATGCCGTCATCGCGCTGGACCCGGTCACCGACGATGGTGTACTGAATGCCTCCGAAGTGGCGGGAGATGTCGTCATCAGCGGTCAAACCGGTGGCGATGTGGCGCCCGGCGATACCGTCACCCTGCGTATTGGCGGCGAGGAATACACGGGCCTGGTCGACGAAAACGGCCGCTTTGCGATTTCCGTTCCCGGCAGCGTGGTCGCTGCTGCAGGCGAGATCGAGGCCAGTGTGACCGCCACCGATGCGGCCGGCAATCACCTGACGGCCCAGGCCACAACGCCCGTTGTTGTCGATAGCCAGGCCAGCGCCAGCATCAGCGTGGATCCCATCACCCCGGACGATATCGTCAATGCCGCCGAAGCGGCGGGCGATATCACGGTCACCGGCTCAGTGGGCGGCGATGCCGCTCCGGGCGATACCGTGACCGCGATCATCAACGGCCACAGCTACAGCGCCGCCGTGGCGCCCGACCGGAGCTACAGCCTGGTGGTTGCCGGCAGCGATCTGGCAGCCGACACCGAATTCGATGTCACCGTCAGCGGCAGCGACGATGCCGGCAACCCCTTCAGCGCCAGCGCGACCTCCACCCACGGCGTGGATCTCGATGCGCCGGCAATCACCGTCTCCGCGCCCGATGCCGGCAACGACCCAACCCCGCTGATCACCGGACAGGTGCAGGGCGTGCCTGCCGGCA
>WGBK01000331.1 GCA_015494335.1 Gammaproteobacteria bacterium
TCGGGGTTCAGGCCGCGTGTGACGGCGCGGCTGATGAGGGCGGTGCGTTTTTCTTCGAGGAGGGTGAGCATTTTTTCCTTTTCCGCCACCAGCGCATCGATGCGGGCGGTCTCGCGGTCGAGGTAATCGGCGATGCGGCGTTGGGTTTCCAGCGGGGGCAAAGCCACTGGAATGTCAGCCAACTCGGAAGCATTGATCGCCGGATAGCTTACACCGACGGAACGACTCTCCACCTCCCATAGAAATCGGGACTCTCTCAATGCGTACTTACAGAATCCCTGATCAAGATCTTCTCCACGAGGTCGCACGACGGCGAATCCTGTAGATACGACCAAGTTATCCGGCGGGTTCTCAATCGGAGCGATTGCTTGCAGGTACGTCCTGACTGTGGAAATGATCACATCGCCATTCTTGACCTTCCTGCGCGCCCGGCTCGGAGCATCCTCAAACTTGTAGCTGACGATGTCGTGAATATGGCCATAAGAATCGACGTTCCCGATATCAACATAAAGAAGCTCAAAATCAGGGTCGGTCGTTTCCACCAACCCCTCGTCATTTATCGTGGCTGCATATTTCAATCTCCGTAACGGGTAGCCTCCAATCGCTGTCACTCCGTCACCTCCCGCAATAACTCCATGATCCGCCGCTCGACCTGTTCCAGCTCGGCGTCGATTTCTTCCAGTGGACGTGGGGGCTGGTATTTGAAGAAGACGCGGTTGAAATTGATCTCGTAGCCGACCTTGCCGAGGCCGCCGTCCTTTTCATCGACAGTCTTGAGGTCGATCCAGGCATCGGGCACGTAGGGCCGGACTTCGCGCAGGAAGTAGCTGACGATGTCTTCCTTGAGGGGGATGTTTTCGGTGTCCTTGAGTTTGGGGTCGGGTTCGTATTCGAGTTCCTTGCCGCCTTCGGTCGTGTGGATGCCGCAGAGTGCGGCCAGCCCGGCCTTGGTGATGTCTTCGGGCAGGGTCTGGCCGGGGAAAAGGTCCAGGGTGATGGCATCGGACAGACCCTTGGTCTTCTTGGCAATAACGGGTTCAGCCTCTGGATCGGCTTCGGTGAAAACTTCGCGGAAGAGTTTCTTTTGCGCAGTGCCCTTGGCGCCCTTTGCCCAGCCGCCGTGGTCCTTGACGATGGCCTGGATTTGTTTCCAGGCCTGGTGCCAGTCGAGGTGGGGTTCGTTGCCAAAGGCCTCTTCGATGGCGAGCACGGCGTCGAGCAGTTCGGGGCAGGCGTCGAGGAATTTCCCCTTCGCCTCGCCGGTGATCTGGAACTTCAGGCGCAGGGGGCGGTGGACGGTGATGCGGCGGTAGCCGAAGTCCTGGTTGTCGAACAGGCGGCTGGTGTCGCTGTCCTCAAAGACGCCGTGCTCGCGGGTGACGGTGTCGATGGCCGCTTGGTCCAGATAACGGCGCTTGTCGCCGAGGCTGCGCTTCATGGGCTTCCAGCGCTCGCGGGCGTCGATGAGCTGGATCTTGCCCTTGCGGGCCTCGCTTTTGCGGTTGCTGACCACCCAGATGAAGGTGCCGATGCCGGTGTTGTAAAACATCTGCTCCGGCAGGGCGACGATGGCCTCCAGCCAGTCGTGCTCGATGATCCAGCGGCGGATCTCGCTCTCGCCACTGCCGGCGCCGCCGGTGAACAGGGGCGAGCCGTTGAAGACGATGGCAATGCGCGAGCCGGGCTTGTCCTTGTTGCCAGGCTCCCAGGGCTGCATCTTGCTGATCATGTGGATGAGGAACAGCAGGGCGCCGTCGTTGACGCGGGGCAGCTTGCCGCTGTAGCCCCGGAAGTTGGGCCAGCGGTCGATGGTCTTCTTTTCCGCCTTCCAGTCCACGCCAAAGGGCGGGTTGGCCAACAGGTAGTCGAAGCGCATGTCGGGGAACTGGTCGTCGGTGAGGGTGTTGCCGTATTCGATGCGGCTGTCCTGGTAGCCCTTTATAAGCAGATCGGAGGCAGCGACGGCGTAGGAGCGCGGGTTGTAATCCTGGCCGAAGACCTTGACGATGGCCTTGTCGTTGTGAGCACGGATCCAGTTGGAGCTTTCAGCCAGCATACCGCCAGTTCCGCAGGCGGGATCGCAGACCGTGACGATGACGCCCTCGCGGGTGAGGACGTGGGTGTCCGGTTCCAGCAGCAGGTTGACCATGAGGCGGATGACCTCACGGGGGGTAAAGTGATCCCCCGCCGTTTCGTTGGCCGCCTCGTTGAAGCGGCGGATGAGATCCTCGAATACCAGCCCCATAGTGATGTTGTCCACCACGTTCGGGTGCAGGTCGATCTCGGCAAACTTGCTCACCACCTGATAGAGGCGGTTGGCCTCCTCCAGCTTCTCGATCTCCTTTTCGAACTCGAAGCGGTCGAAGATGAGGCGTATGTTCTCGGAGAAGCCGGCGATGTAGTCGGCCAGATGGCGACCGATGTTGTCCGGGTCACCCTTGAGCTTCTGGAAGTCGAGTTTGCTGTGGTTATGGAAACCCAGCGCCTTGCCATCCTCCCCTTTCGCCTTGTTGTTGAGCACCTTGTCCACTACCTGCGGGTCCTTGCCCTTGAGCTTTTCGTACTCCTTGAGCACGGCGGCCTTGGTGGGCTCAAGCACGCAGTCGAAACGGCGCAGCACCGTAAGCGGCAGCATGACCCGCTCGTACTGCGGCGGGCGGTAGGGGCCACGCAGCAGATCGGCGACGGACCAGATGAAATTGGCGAGTTGCTGGAAGTTGGCAGGCGTCATGAGTTTGCTTATGGTTTCCTTGTTGTGCCGGCGGCTGATCCCAGGATTTTCATCACCAGGCCACACAACTCCTCAAACACCGGCGAGTCAGGGTTGGCCTGATAGTGCTTCTGGTTGCCGATGCGCTTGACGGTCACCAGGCCGCTCTCGGCCAGGCGCTTGAGTTCGCGTTGGACGGCGCCGGAGCCGGCGCCGATGCGGTCGATCAGCTCGGAGGTGTAGAAGCTGCGCTCAGGCTCGCCGAACAGCAGCGCCAGGACCCGCTGCTGGGTGCCGGTGAACAGGGCGTCGGCGAGGCTGGTGGGTGCAGTGCTGTCCGCGGCTCCCTTGCGGCGCGCCGGCCGGGAGTGTTTGGCTATTGTCGGACTACCCATAGCGGGCAGTGTAGTACCCATTATGGGTATACGCAAGCGCCGCCGGGGAAATTCAGCGACCCAGGTAGACTGCTGTGACC
>WGBK01000332.1 GCA_015494335.1 Gammaproteobacteria bacterium
TCCAGAAGGCGCTGCACCAGCCGCGAGTCGGAAGGCAGATCGATGTTGATCTTCGGCCGCGCGGCCTGGTAGGCGGATTCGACATCGACCAGGTTGGCGAAGAAGGGTGACTGCTGCTGCACCAGTCCTTCCTCGTAGTGGCAGGCCGAACAATGGGCGCTGACCAGCGGGTAGATGGTTTTTTCGAAGCTGTTGGGGTCGTTGTCGGTGGCCGAGGCCGGGAAGTTCTTGCTCTCTCCGGGCTGCTTGATGGCCGGGGGCGTCAGCTGAATGGCGCGTGCCGTGGTGGTGTTGTCACTGCCGGCCCAGTTCTGGATCATGCTCTCGATGCTGTCGGCACAGGCCGAGGGAACGCCAAGCCAGCAGTTGTGGCCTTCGGCCACCTTGGTGACCAGGCGAGACTGCGGGATGTCCTGCAGATTGACCAGGGGTACGGCATAGCTGTAGGCGACATTGACGTCGTCGGTCTGCATGAAGTAGGGCTCCTGGGCCTGCGACGAGGTGCTGGTATGGCACTGGCCGCAGCGGTTTTCCGCCTTCAGGTTGTTCCAGACGTTGACTTCGAAGCGACGGGCATCCTCGGTCGCTGCCGGAGGACCGTCGTTGACATTGGTGTTATTGCCCGAGAACGGGTTCTGAACCGTCTCCGTGGTGTTTTCACAGGCGGCGAGGCCGGCCAGCAGGACGGAGAACAGGAAAATGCGTGCGGTTTTTGTAATCTTCATGGCGCTCAGTTCCCCTTGCAGACGGCCGCGACATCGCGGAAGACCTGTTTCATCTTGTAGCCACCGCTTTTGAAGTCCGTGACGATGGTATCCACAGCGGCGCGATCGGCGGCATAGTTGTCCGGATCTCGCAGGCATACGGCCTTGAAGGCCTTCTTCACCTGGCACTGGGCGAAGGCTTCGCTCCAGGCCAGCTCCATGCCCAGTTGCTTGAGGCCATTGCCAATGGCGTTGCCCTTGTCGTCCTTCTGTACGCCGGGCCAGTCGTGCCAGCCGAGCAGGGCATTGGGGCCGTTTCGCCAGTAGTTGATCCAGCTGTCGTCGGTGGGTACGAAGCCGGGCTTGAAGTTGTTCTCGTTCTGCAGGTACTTGGGAATCACCTGGCCCGGGGTGTAGGTCATGTGGGCGGTGTTCTCGAAATTGCTGGTGGCGTCTTCCTTGTCGCCTTCGTGATCGAGGTCGTAGTAGGCCATGGCGCCGCCCATGCCGTCCATGCCGGCATGGCAGCCGACGCAGGCGTTGAGATAGATGCGGCTGTCACCGCCGGGGCTGCGCGCAACGTCGCGTCGCACCCGGTCCGGTACCCGCGTATTGTCCTTGATGGGTTCCAGGTCGGTACACAGGAAATTCATCATCGTAAAGCGGAACATGGCCCGGTTGGTGCCCTTGTAGAAGAAGGCTCGGGCCGCGGCGCGGGTGGTGAGCACACCGGCGGTGGCGTCGGACTGCAGGCCGGTGACGGAACTCTGGGTCTTGGCGGAGAGGATGGCCGGGTCGGCCAGGTTGCCATTCACCGGGCCGAGGGCTTCAAGGGCTTCGTAATGGTTGTTGTTGCTGTTACTGTAGCGGGGCAGGCTGTTGACATCGCCGGTGTAGATGATGTCGCCATAGAGTACCTTGCGGAAATCTTCGTCATCACGGATGAGGCCGATGACGGTGGCGGTGAAATCGTTGAGCGGGGCGAATACGGTCTGGTCCTCGTTGGTCCAGGGGGTGACCCAGTTCTTCAGCGTGACATTGTAGAAGTTTGGGTCTTCCAGGGCCTTGGCGGCCGCTGTCTTGCCGCTGGGATCGCTGTTGAGGAGGCTCTCCATCTGGTCGAGCACCGCCGCGGAGGGCGGTACGCCGGTGAGACGGTCGTGGATGCGCTTGGCCTGGTTTCTTGCATCGGCCTGCAGCCCGGTGGTTGCCATCAACAGCAACGGCAGGATCAGTGCAGTGGAATGAATTCTTTTCATGGTGAAGGTTGCCCCTTGGATAATACGTCGTCGATAGCGCGAGGACGGATTCTTGTAATCGGGAGATGGCCGGATCGACTGGCGGATACGGCGACGCGCAGTTACCGATCTTCGTGTTTACTATTCTAGCCTCATGGGGATGGCCGATGGCGACCGCTCATGCTGGGATCGGCACAGTTTATCGGTATTCGGGTTGGCCCATGCGCCACCGGTGCAGGATTTTCTCTACAATGCGCAGAACAGGCCCCCGGATCGGGGGCAAAGCAAGAACAACCCAGGGACCACCCATGATGACACCTCGCCGCTGTTCGTACGCTTTTCTTGCCCTTGCCGGACTTGCGCTGGCCGCCTGTTCCAGTGACCCCTCTCCCGGCGTGAACGGCGCCGACCCGGGTACGTTGGAGGCGCCGATCGCCTATGTCCGGCGGCCGATCCCGGTGGACAAGAATGGCGGCGAACTGCAGCCGGACCTGCGCGATCCAACCTTCTTCATGGCCGGAGGCGATGTCTATGTGCGCAGCAACTCCACCGTCACCGCCAGCGAAACCAACATCACCGCGGCCATCACTGGCGGCCAGGGCGATGTCAAGGATCTGATGCCTTCCTTCGACGGCACCCGGCTGCTGTTCTCGCTGCGCCTGTTCGACGAGAACGAGAACGACGACGAGGTGCCGAGCTGGAACATCTATGAATACAATCTCGAGGAACCCCTGGGCGCGGACAACCCGCGGCGTATTATCGGCAGCGATTTCACGGCCGAGGAAGGAGACGACCTGGCGCCGGCCTACCTGCCCGACGGCCGGATCGTTTTCAGTTCCAACCGCCAGGTCGATGCGCGCAAGATGCTGCTCGACGAGGGCAAGCCGCCGTTCAAGGCGCTGACCGAGCGCGGCCGCAATCAGGCTTTCGTGCTGCATGTGATGGACGAGGACGGGCAGAATATCTCGCAGCTCTCCTTCAACCAGAGCCACGATCTCTACCCGACCGTACTCAGCGGCCTGTGGCCCGGCGAGATCCTCTACACCCGCTGGGACCATGCCGGCGGCAACGATGCCATGAATCTCTACCGCATGAAGCCGGACGGCAGCGGCCTCGAAGCCGTGTTCGGCATGCACGACCATGCCTTCGGCCGCACCACCGACGGCAGCAACGACCAGACCGTGCAACTGCTGCGCCCCCTGGAGATGGAGGACGGGCGCATCCTGGTCCAGGCCAAGCCCTATGACAATACCTACGGTGGCGGCGATCTGATGATCGTCGATGTCGAGAACTACATCGACAATCACCAGCCGGTGGCATCCCGTTCCGGACTGTCCGGCCCGGCCGCAGAGCCGGCCACCATCGAGGCCGTCACCACCCAGCCCGACACCCTGTCGCGCGTCGGCCGCTACGGCTCCGCCTGGCCGTTGTGGGACGGCAGCAACCGCCTGCTGTTGAGCAAGAGCACCTGCACCCTGGCCATCGGCAACAACGATCCGGCCGTCGAGGCGGAGTTGCACCCCTGCATCGAACCCTGGCTTTCGGACCCGGCGGCCGAGGAAGTGTCGCCTTCCTACTCGATCTGGCTCTACGACATGAGCAGTGACGCGCAGAAGATCGTGGTGCGCGCCGAGCCGGGGCAGGTGGTCACCGATGTGGTGGCGTTGCAGTCCCGACCCCGTCCGAGCGTGATCTCCGACAGCCTGCCCGACGAGGGCTGGGCTGCTGAAACCCTCGGCGCCCTGCACATTCGCAGCGTCTACGACCTCGGCACCGGCAGTTTCGATCCGGCCTATTTCGGCCAGACCATTGGCGCGGCCAGCATCGAGGAACTGCGTGACCCGGCCCAGTCCGTTGCCGCCGACCGGCCGGCGCGCTTCGTGCGTTTCGTCAAGGCCGTGGCGCTGCCTGACCCGGATGACCCGGATCTCGATAATCCGCCCGATCTGGATCGCGCCGCCTTCGGTCCGCAGCGCAACCAGGGCATGCGCGAGATCGTCGGTTACGCGCCGGTAGCGCCGGACGGCTCGGTCAAGGTGAAGCTGCCGGCCAATGTACCGCTGGCGATCAGCGTGCTCGACCAGTATGGTCGTCGTATCAGCCCGCGCCACGAGAACTGGTTCCAGGTGCGGCCCGGGCAGACCACCGAGTGCAGCGGCTGCCATGTCGAGTCCGGCAACCAGGCGCCCCTGCCCCACGCGCGCAAGGATGCCGAGGCGCCGTCGATCAACCCGGGCGCCCCGCTGGACAATGTATTCCCCAATACGCTCAATCCGGACACGGGTGAAGCCTATTTCGCCGATGCCGGAAAGACGATGGCCGAGGCACGCTTCCAGCTCGCCAGCAGCGAACCCGAGGTCAGCGCCAATGTGGACTTCGTCGATGTCTGGACCGATCCGGCCGTGCGTGCTCCGGATGCCGAGATTCATTACGACTACGGCAATCTCGACGCCCTGCTCAAGGTGCCGACGATCGGCCGCTGCTTGCCGGATTCGAGCCGCGATTTCACCTGCCGTATCCAGATCAACTACCCCGAGCACATCGAGCCGCTGTGGTCCCTGGCGCGCATGGATGCCAATGGCAACGATGTCACCTGCACCAGCTGCCACAGCAGTACCGATGACATGGGCAATGCCCGGGTGCCGGACGGTCAGCTCGACCTTACGGGCGGCCCCTCCGATCTCGAACCCGATCACCTGAAATCCTACGATGAGCTGTTGCGGGCCGATGCCGGCCAGGAGCTGGACATGAACGGTAACCTGGTCAACATCCAGATCGAACAGCAGGTGCCGGTGGATAACGACGGCGACGGCGTGCAGGATGTGGATGCCGGCGGCAACCCCATTTTCGACACCATCACGATCGATGATCCGGACAAGGCGGTACGACCAACGATGTCCGGGTCGGGCGCCATGGCCAGCTTTTTCGTCGACAAGATGCTGTTCGCCGATGCCCATCGCGACAGCTGGTATGCGCCGGCGGCGAATCATGTCGATCACTCGGGTTTCATGACGCCGGACGAACTGCGCATGATCATCGAGTGGCTGGATATCGGTGCCCAGTATTTCAACGATCCGTTTGACCCGGCCGCGCCGAACAACTAGATTCGGCACTTTGACTGAGCGAATACGATACCAATGAAAAGGACGGTGTTCGGCCGACATGGCTAGACGAGAAGGGATCCTGCGCGCATGCCGGCTCTGGCTGATTCTCGCGGGTCTGCTGCTGGCCATGCGTCCGGCACTGGCCGAAGAGGAGGTCGCCTGGCTGAGCGTGGCGGAACCCTTCATTGAGCTGCACACCGGCCCGGGGGAGGGCTACCCGATCTTCCATGTCATCGAGCGTGGACAGCGCCTGCGGGTGCTGAA
>WGBK01000333.1 GCA_015494335.1 Gammaproteobacteria bacterium
CAGGCGCCGCCGGGCTGCTGGTTCGTGGTCATGACCCACGACCACCGGCTCGACGAAAGGCTGGCCGAGGCGATCCTGCGGCGCGGCGATTTTCACTGGTTCGGCATGATCGGTTCGCGCAGCAAGCGCGCGCGCTTCGAACATCGCCTGCGAGACAAGGGCCTGGCCCCGGGATTGTTGACACGCATGACCTGCCCCATCGGCATAGCCGCCATTCAGAGCAAGCGGCCACAGGCGATCGCTCTCGCCGTCGCCGCCCAGCTGCAGCAGGGTTTCGAGGCCGCGACGACGGCCAATAGCGCATGGCGGCAGAGCTCATGAGCGAATCCCGCATCCCGCGACTCGAGCTGCGCGGCATTACCAAGACCTACCCCTCGGTGGTAGCCAACGAGGAGGTCTCGCTGAAGGTGATGCCAGGCGAGATCCATGCCGTGCTCGGCGAGAACGGGGCCGGCAAGAGCACGCTGATGAAGATCATCTACGGCGTCACCCATCCGGATCGCGGCGAGATTTACTGGGAGGGCGAGCGAGTGGATATCCGCAACCCGGCCCAGGCCCGCGCCCTCGGCATCGGCATGGTATTCCAGCATTTCTCACTATTCGAGACCCTCAGCGTGGTCGAGAACGTGGCGTTGGCCCTGGACCATGCCGGCGACCTTAGGCAGCTCGCCGGCGAGATCGAGGAAGTGTCGCGGCGCTATGGCCTGCCGGTGGACCCGCGGCGGCTGGTGCATGCGCTGTCGGTGGGCGAGCGCCAGCGGGTCGAGATCATCCGCTGCCTGCTGCAGAAGCCGAAGCTGCTGATCATGGACGAACCAACCTCGGTGCTGACGCCGGGAGCGGTGCAGAAGCTGTTCGAGACCCTGCGCCAGCTGGCCGCCGAGGGTTGCAGCATTCTCTACATCTCGCACAAGCTGGACGAGATCCAGCAGCTCTGCCATGTCGCCACGGTGTTGCGCAACGGCCGCGTCACCGGCGAATGCATTCCCTGCGAGGAGACCCCCGAATCGATGGCGCGGCTGATGATCGGCAAGGCCCTGCCGGTGCCCGAGCAGCGCCCCCATCAACCCGGCGAGGTGCAGTTGCGCATCGCCGGGCTGTCGCGCGACAGCGACGATCCATTTGGTGTCGAGTTGAAGGATCTGCACCTGGATGTGCATGCCGGCGAGATCGTCGGCATCGCCGGCGTCTCCGGCAACGGACAGAAGGAACTGCTGCAGCTGCTCTCCGGTGAGGAGACTCTGGCGGAACGCTTTCCGCTGCAGATCGGCGGCGTCGAGGCCGGTCGTCTGGGGCCTCGCGCGCGCCGCCGCCTGGGCCTGGGTTTCGTGCCCGAGGAACGCCTCGGTCGCGGCGCGGTGCCGTCCCTGTCGCTGGCCTTCAACAGCCTGCTGACGGCCCACGGCCAGGGCATGCTGGTGCGCGGCCTGATCCGTTTCGGCATGATGCGCGAATTCACCCGTCGCTGTATCGAGCGTTTCGACGTGCGCTGCGGCGGCGTCGATGCCGAGGCGCGCTCCCTGTCCGGCGGCAACCTGCAGAAATTCATCATGGGTCGAGAGATCCTGCAGGCGCCGAAGCTGCTGATCGTGGCCCAGCCGACCTGGGGCGTGGATGTCGGCGCCGCCGCCTTCATTCGTCAGCAGCTGATCGACCTGGCCGCCGAGGGCACGGCGGTGCTGGTGATATCGGAGGAACTGGACGAGCTGTTCGAGATCTGCGACCGGCTGGCGGTGATCGCCAATGGCCGCCTGTCCCCGGTGAAGCGGGTCGCCGAAACCACTATCGAGGAAATCGGGGTCTGGATGAGCGGACTCTGGCCCGGCTCGGAAGCGAATGCAGAAAGGGAGGCGGATCATGCTGCGTCTTGAACCGCGCGCCGAAGCCTCGCGGCTGATGGGCTACCTGTCGCCGCTGATTGCGGTGCTGCTGATGCTGATCGGCGGACTGGCGCTGTTCGCCGCCCTGGGCAAGGATCCGGTGGAAGGCTTCCGCGTCTATTTCTTCAACCCGCTGCGCGATCTCTACGGTCTCTCCGAGCTGTTGCTCAAGGCCACGCCGCTGATGTTGATCGCAATGGGCCTGGCGGTGGGCTTCCGCGCCAATGTCTGGAACATCGGCGCCGAGGGCCAGTTCATCATGGGCGGGGTCGCGGCCAGCGCCATCGCACTCTATTTCATCGATTCCGAAAGCGGCTGGCTGCTGCCGGGCATGGTGCTGGCCGGCGCGCTGGGCGGCATGGCCTGGGCGGCGATCCCGGCCCTGTTGCGTACCCTGTTCAACACCAACGAGATCCTGACCTCGCTGATGCTGGTGTACATCGCCCAGCTCGGGGTGTCCTGGCTGGTGCATGGCCCGATGATCGATCCTGACGGCTTCGGCTTTCCGCAGTCGAAGATGTTCGAGGATTCGGCGCTGTTGCCGGTGCTGGTCGAGGGCGCGCGGCTCAATGCGGCCTTCCTGCTGGCCCTGAGCGCCTTGGGCGTGGGCTACCTGTTCCTGCAGCGCAGCTTCATGGGCTTCCAGATGCGCGTGGCCGGAGAGTCCGAAGCGGCGGCGCGCTACGCCGGTTTTGCCGCCAAACGCATGGTCTGGGTCGGCTTTCTGGTCGGGGGTGGTCTGGCCGGCATCGCCGGCATGGCCGAGGTGGCGGGGCCGATGGGGCAGCTGACCACCCACCTGTCGAACAACTACGGTTTTGCCGCGATCATCGTGGCCTTTGTCGCCCGCCTCAACCCGGTCGGCATCTTCTTTGCCAGCTTGCTGATGGCCCTGCTGTACCTGGGTGGCGAACAGGCGCAGCAGTACCTGGGGCTGCCGTCGTCGATTTCCAATGTGTTCCAGGGTCTGTTGCTGATGTGTCTGCTGGCCACCGATGTGCTGATCAATTATCGAATCCGCTGGGGCGCGAGGGAGCTGGCCTGATGGACGCGAATATTCTCGGTTCTATCCTGTTTGCGACCATTGTCGCCGGCACGCCGCTGATCATTGTCGACAATGATCAGCGGCGTGCCGGCGACAATGGTCGCAAACAGGATAGAACCGAGAATATTCGCGTCCATCAGGCCA
>WGBK01000334.1 GCA_015494335.1 Gammaproteobacteria bacterium
CTGCAGGCGCTGCACGAGTCCCAGTGAACGCGGCGACGCGTCCGCGCTGCCTGGTCACCCGTCCGGCCCACCAGAACGCCGGACTCGTCGAGCGTCTCGAGGCCGCCGGATTCGAGGCGCTGGCGTTCCCCAGCATTGCCATCGAGCCGGCGCCGTCGAACGAGTCTCTCGAGCAGCTCGACCGGCGCATCCGCGACTACGACATCGCCCTGTTCGTCAGCCGCAACGCGGTGGATCATGCCCTGCGCCATCTGGACGCCGAGCGCCTGCCGCCCGGGCTGCAACTGGGCGTGATCGGCAAGGGCACGGCCGCGGCGCTGCAGGCGCGCGGGCTGGCCTCGGCGATCCTTCCCGCGGACGAATTCAACAGCGAAGGCCTGCTGGCCTCCGAGTCCCTGCAGTCGGTGGACGGCAAGCGCGTGATCATCTTCCGCGGCCAGGCCGGGCGCAATCTGCTTGGCGATACGCTGCGAGAGCGCGGCGCCGAGGTGGATTACTGCGAGGTCTATCGTCGCGGCCGGCCGAAGCTCGGCGGCGAGGACTACCGGCGCATCGTCGGCGAGCGCGCTCCGGATATTGCGCTGTTCACCAGCAGCGAGGGCTTGCGCAACGCGCTGGACATGCTGGAGCCGCGGCAGGCGCAGGCGCTGAAGCAACAACCCTGGCTGCTGATCAGCGAAAGAATGCGTGAAACGGCCGCAGATCTGGGACATAATGCCGACATTCTGATCGCCGAGCGCGCCAGCGACGAAGGCATCCTGGCCACCCTCGAAGGCTGGAAACAACAGCGCCGATCCGAACCCGGGAAACATGACAAAGGCGAATGATTCGCCCACCAGTCCAGAATCGATGAAGCCAAGCGAAACCCCCGAATCCTCCAATACGCCCGACTCCCAGGACCGTCTCCCCGCGCCCGAGGCCGAAGGCGAAAACCCGCCGGCGCGCCCCCGCAGCCGGCTTCTGCCGGTTGTGCTGATCCTGTTGCTGCTGCTCCTGGCTGCGCTCGGCGCGGCGGGCTGGTTCGGCTGGCAGCAATGGCAGGCGCTGCAGGCCGAGCGCGGCGACCTCCAGCAACGGCTGCAAAGCCTCGACCAGAAACTGCAGCAACGTTTGCAGCGGTCTGATCTCGAGTCGGCCCTGCAGCCCTTGCAGGCGAGCGTCGCGGACAGCCGCAAACGGGTGCAGCAGATGGAGCAGAAGCTGCAATCCCTGTCCGACGCCACCGAAAAGCTCTACGAGCTCTACGGCCGCGACGAGAACGGCTGGAAACTGGCCGAGGTGGAATACCTGATGTCGGTGGCGCAGCACAAGCTGGTGCTGGAAAACGATTTCGAGGGCGCGGCCCGCACCCTGCAGGCCGCCAGCGACCGCATTGCCGAGTTGGCCGATCCCGGTCTTCTGCCGGTGCGGGTGCAGATCAACCGCGAGATCGCCGCGCTGAAAACCCGCGCGCGGCCCGACCTGGTGGGCCTGTCGCTGCTGGCGGCGCGCCTGACGCGCCAGATCCGTGCCCTCAAGCCCGGATACCAGCCGGTCGAGAAGCCGGCCGAAGCTAAACCGGAGGCTGCGCCTGCCGCGGCCCCGTCCGAGTCCGCGGGGCGCTGGGACCAGAAGGCGCTGGCGTACCTGAAATCCCTGGTGCGGGTCAAGCGCAACGACGAGGATGCCACGATGGTCGAGCAGACCCTGGCACCCGAAGTCGGTCAGCGCATCGAGGACAATCTCAAGCTGATCCGCTGGTCCATTCTCGACCGCGACAGCTTCCAGTACCGCAAGCTGGTGGACGAGACCCTGCAGCTGTTCGAGCAGTACTACGATCTCGAGCAGGCCGCCAACGCGGACTTCCATCGTTCGCTGCTTGAGCTGAAGAAAGCCGACCTGGAGCCGGTGCTGCCGGATATCTCCGGTTCCCTGCGTCTGCTGAAGGAAATCGAGAAGCGACGCGAACAGGCTTCCAAGGCGGCCGTGCCGGACAGCGCGGAGGAAGCGCCCGCTGAACCGCAGGGCAACACCACCGGCGAAAAGGGGGGGGACGATGCGTAAATACCTGCTGTGGCTGGCGCTGCTGGTCATAGTCGTGCTGAGCGCGATTCTGCTGC
>WGBK01000335.1 GCA_015494335.1 Gammaproteobacteria bacterium
ATCCTGCACGGACGCAACCTCAGCGGCGAGCGCTTCGGCCATGTTTAGCCCGCATATCTCACCACCCTTCTACTGCGGCGGCCCAATGGCACGCCCTGGCTGGTTTTCACTCGGTCGGAGTGCTCGACATGGTGTCGACTATGCCTGCGCGCTCCTCGGTCGCGAAAGCCACCCATGCCGCAGCCTTGATCCGCCTCGCTACGAACGGTGGTGAGATATGCGGGCTAAGGCTAGTGCTCGTGCTCAGGCTCTGCGAGTCTGCCTGGCCGTGCTGCAGGGGCAATCCCTGGCCGATTGCCTCGAGCCGGCCCTGCGCGAGCTGGCCGATGACCGCGAACGCGGTTTCTGCAGCGAACTCTGCTACGGCTTCTGTCGCCACTACTTCCAGTTGCGCAAGCTGTTGCAGGAGCGTCTTGCCAAGCCCCTGAAGAAGCGCGATCTCGATGTTGAGGTGATTCTGTTGCTGGGCCTCTATCAGCTGATCCATACCCGGGTCGGCGATCATGCCGCGGTCAACGAAAGCGTCCGCCTGCTGCAGCGACGGGGCAAGGGCTGGGCGCGCGGCCTGGTCAACGCGCTGCTGCGCGGTTACCTGCGCGATCGCGGGGCGGGTGTCGTTTCCGATGAGTTCATCGAAGCCGACAGCTACCCGGCCTGGATGCAGCAGCGCATCCGTGCCGACTGGCCGGAACGGGCCGAAGCCCTGTTTGCCGCGGGCAATGAGAGGGCGCCGATGAGCCTGCGCGTCGATAGCAGGCGCCTGTCGCGGGAACAGGCGCTGCGGAATCTGGCCGGTGCCGGTATCGAGGCCGAAGCGCATCCGCTGGTGGAGAATGCCCTGTTGCTTGTACGGCCGGTGCCGGTGGATCGCCTGCCGGGTTTTTCGCTGGGACTGCTCAGCGTGCAGGATGCGGCCGCGCAACTGGCCGCGCCACTGCTCGATTGCGCGCCCGGCCAGCGGGTGCTCGATGCCTGTGCCGCGCCGGGCGGCAAGACTCTGCACCTGCTGCAGCAGACGCCGGAGATCGAGTTGCTGGCCCTGGACAAGGACGAGCAGCGCCTGCAACGGGTGCGAGAGAACCTCGACCGTGCAGGTCTGAGCGCGGAACTGCGGGCTGCCGATGCCGCCGATGTCGATGCCTGGCATGACGGGCGGTCCTTCGATCGTATCCTGCTCGACGCACCCTGCTCGGCCAGCGGCATCCTGCGCCGTCATCCCGACATCAAGCTGCTGCGCAAGGAGACGGATATCGCGGCCCTGGCGCGGCAGCAACGGAGACTGCTGCAGGCCTTGTGGCCGCTGCTGCGCCCCGGTGGCCGCCTGGTCTACGCCACCTGCTCCATCTTCCTCGAGGAAAACGAGCAGCAGATCGAGCGATTTCAGCGGGATCACCCGGATTCTGTCGAGGTCACCCCAAACGCAGTACAATGGGGCCGATCACGCCCGTTCGGTCGCCAGATTCTGACCGGTGACCAGGCTATGGACGGTTTCTATTACGCGGTACTGGAAAAGGCCCAAGCCCGATGAAGTCGCTGCGTCTGTTGGCCCCGCTGTTGCTGTTGCTGTCGCTGGCGCCTGCGCTGGCCACCGCCGCGCCCGCCTTCGAGGTGCGTCAGGCTTCGCTGCAGCGGCAGCCCGATGGCTACAAGCTCAATGCGCTGATCGACATCCGTCTGCCCAACTACATCCGCGAGGCCTTCGAGCAGGGCTTCGATCTGCCCTTGATTCTCGAGGTGGAGGTCTATCGCAAGCGCGGCTGGTGGCTGTGGGACAAGCGCGTATTCCGCCTCGGCCAGCGCTACCGTCTGCGCGATCGCAGCTTCTACGACAATGTGCGGCTGCTCGATCTGAAGACCGGGGAACCCCGCTATTTCGACAACCTCGACGATGCCCTGTCCTCGCTGTCGGTGGTTTTCAATTACCCGCTGCTGCCGCCCTCGGGGCTGGAGTCGGGCCACAGTTACCGCCTGCGCCTGCGCTTCGGCATCGACCAGGACGAGTTGCCGATCCCGCTCAAGTCCTCGTCCCTGTGGAAGAACGACTGGTCCCTGGCCAGTGACTGGTACGAGTGGGAGTACCAGCCGTGAATACGCTGCAGCAGCGCTGGTCGCAGCCGCGCAGCCGACTGCGCTCGGCCCTGCGCAATACCGCGCCGATCCTGGCGCTGGTGGTGCTGCTGTTCGTGTCCCTGTACCTGATCAGCGATGCCACCTCGAACTCGGCTTCCTTCGGCCGCTACTACGGACTGTTGATGTTCTTCAACGCCGTGGGGCTGGTGATCCTGCTCGGGCTGATCTTCTACAATGTATTCAAGCTGATCATCCAGTACCGGCTGCGCGCCGTCGGCTCGCGCCTGACCGCGCGCATGATCAGCATCTTCGTCATCCTCACCATCATTCCGGTCAGCGTGGTCTACTACTTCTCGCTGACCTTTCTCCATCGCAGCATCGACAGCTGGTTCGATGTCGGCATCGAGCAGGCGCTGGAGGATTCCCTGACTCTCGGCCGCAGCGCCGTGGCCGTGCGCAAGCGCGAAGCGCTGAAGAAAACGCGGGATATCGCCAGCGAAATCGCCAATGTGCCCGACGAACTGCTGGTGATCTATCTCAACGATGCGCGGGTACGCAACAACGCCATCGAACTGACGCTGTTCGGCAGCAACGGCGAGATTCTTGCCTCGAGCAGCGAGAATTCGGCCGAGTTGCCCCAGGCGGTGGCCAGTACCCAGTTCGGCGATACCGAGGAGAGCGATCATTTCCTCAAGCTCGAGGAAGATCCCGACACCGGCCTGCAGATCCGCGTCGTGGTGCCACTGGAAGACCCGGCCGCCCTCGGCCGCAAGCGCATCCTGCAGGCCCTCTACCTGGTCACCGACCAGGTCAACGAGCTGACCCGGGGCGTCGAACAGGCCTACGAGAAATACCGTGAACTGGCGGTACTGCGCGACCCTTTGAAGACCAGTTTTACGCTGGCCCTGTCGCTGGTATGGCTGTTGTCGGTGCTGTCGGCGGTGTGGCTGGCCTTCATTGCCGCGCGCAAGCTGGTGTCGCCGATCAACGACCTGGTGGAAGGCACCCGCGCCGTCGCCGACGGCGATTACGAAACCCGGCTGCCGGTGTCCGGCGACGACGAACTGAGTTTCCTGACCCGCTCCTTCAACCAGATGATCCGCCGCATCGCCCGTGCCCAGTCGGCGGTGGAGCGCAGCCAGCGAATGGAAGCGCTGCAGAAAAGCTATCTGCAGTCGGTGCTCGAACACATCAACTCCGGCGTGCTGACCATCGACGAGAGCGGCCATATCAAGCACGGCAATCGCGCCGCCGAGATCATCTTCGGGCTGGAGCCCGGCAGTTTCTCCGAACGTTCCATGGACGAGCTGGAGCAGGAGCATCCGCCGCTCAAGCGCTTCTTCGACGTGGTGAGCGAGAACCTGCGCCGGCAGTCCGAATGGCAGGAGGAGATCGTCGTGTTCGGCCCCAGCGGCCGCAAGGTGCTGCGAGCCCGCGGTACGGAGCTGGAGCAGCCGGTGGACGGCCTGCGCGAGCAGGTCATCGTCGTCGACGATCTGACCGAGCTGATCCAGGCACAGAAGGATTCGGCCTGGAGCGAGATGGCGCGGCGTCTCGCCCACGAGATCAAGAACCCGCTGACGCCGATCCAGCTGTCGGCGGAACGCCTGCAGCGCAAGCTTGACGGCCAGGTCGATTCGCAGCACCAATCACTGCTGGATCGCTATACCCACACCATCGTGCAGCAGGTTGAAGCCATGAAGTCGATGGTCAACAGTTTCACTGAGTATGCCCGTGCGCCCAACCCCAGTCCCGAGCCGATCAGCCTCAACGAACTGATCCGGGAAGTGGTCGAGCTGTATCGGGCGCAACGCGGCCGCGTGGATATCCGGCTGGACATGGACGAGCGGATGATGATGATACAGGCGGACCCGGTGCGCCTGCGCCAGCTGATTCACAACCTGTTGAAGAACGCGCTGGAAGCCGTCGGCGACGAAGGCTGGGTGCGTATCGCTACCCGCTGCATGGAAGAATACGGCTGCCACTATGTCGAGCTGACAGTGGAAGACAGCGGGCCGGGCATCGGCGAGGAACTGATGGACGCCCTGTTCGAGCCCTATGTCACCACCAAGGCCGGCGGCAGCGGCCTGGGCCTGGCCATTGTCAAGAAGATCGTCGATGAGCACAATGGCCTGGTCTGGGTCGAGAACCGCCCCGACGGCGGCGCGCGCTTCATCGTGCGCCTGCCGGTGATCTCGGTGCAGGCCGGGGTCGAACATGCAAGCAGCAGTCCCAACGAATCGTAAATCCCATGCCCGATACCGCTTCTGCCCCGCGCATCCTCGTCGTCGACGACGAGCCCGATATCCGCGAACTGATCCGTGACATCCTCGAGGATGAAGGCTATGCGGTGGAGGTCGCTTCCAGCGCCGCCGAGGCCGAGCAGCGCAAGCGCGACTTTCGCCCCCGGCTGGTGCTGCTCGATATCTGGATGCCCGAGGTGGACGGCGTGACTCTGCTCAAGCAGTGGTCCGAGTCCGGTGAACTGGATGCCCCGGTAGTAATGATGTCCGGCCACGGCACGGTGGAAACGGCGGTCGAGGCAACCCGCTACGGCGCCCGCGATTTCGTCGAGAAACCCCTCTCCACGGCCAAGCTGTTGCGCACCGTGCAGGCGGCCCTGGCCGAGACGACTCCGGAAGAGGCTGTGCCGCCCCAGGAAGCCCTGGAGATGCCGGTCGGCCATTCCAGGCGCATGCACGAACTGCGCGAAGAGGTTCGCACCCGCGCCCATATGGGCAAGCCGCTGCTGCTGCGTGCCGAGCCGGGGCCGGAAGCGCGTATCTGGGCCAACTACTATGTCTCCGAATGCAAGGGATCGCCCCGCCTGCAGCGGGTCGGCCGCTCCCTGCCGGAGGATCCCCGTGTGGTCGGCTTCATCCCCGAGGTCGCCGAGCTGGACATGGATACCCAATGGCAACTGCTGGAGCGGCTGCGGCGCAGCGATTCGGACGGTGCCGCGCCGCTGGTGGTTGCCACCCGGCACCCCTACCCGGAGTTGCGGCAGAAGAGCGAGCTGCTGCCGGAGCTGGCCGAGCGGTTCCGCAATGCGCTGGATCTGCCGAGCCTGCAGCAGCGCAGGGAGGATATCCCTGAGCTGCTCGAATACTATGCCACCTTCTTCAGCGAGCACGAAAACCTGCCCTATCGGCACTTCGGCGTGGCGGCACAGAATCTGTTGCGCAATCGCCCCTGGCCCGGCGGGCTGGACGAACTGAAGGGGTTGGTGCGCCGCGTGCTCGCCAGTGGTGGCGGCGACAGCATCGGGCCGGAGGAACTGCGCGAATCGCAACCGGCCGTGACGGCCGATTCCGGCGTTGCCGAAAACCGGCTCCAGTTGACCATCGACCTCGACTGGGACCTGCGCCAGGCCCGCGAGCATTTCGAGCGCGAATATCTGCGTCGCCAGCTTGAACTCTGTGGCCACAATGTCTCGGAGCTGGCGCGCAAGGTCGGCCAGGAACGCACCAATCTCTATCGCAAGCTCAAGGCCCTGGGTCTGCAGACACGGAAATAATCCGATGGTCATCTCAAAAAAATCGTCTTTTCCCGCGATTGCGGCGTCAGCCCCCGTGCTCGAATCCTCATGTATTCACATATACACTGCGGTTCTGCGCGCGGTGCTTCCTTGCACTCGCGAAATAATCCGGATTTTTTAGGGATGCCCTGATGAACATCATCATACTCGGAGCCGGCCAGGTCGGCTCCTCGGTGGCCGAAGCCCTGGCCCGCGAGGAACACAACGACATCAGCGTCGTCGATATCGACGAGAAGATCCTCAGCCGGCTGCAGGACCGGCTCGACATCCGCACCGTGCAGGGGATGGGTTCCTACCCCCGGGTGTTGCGCCGAGCCGGCGCCGACGATGCGGACATGCTGATCGCGCTGACCAACAGCGATGAGGTCAACATGGCTGCCTGCCAGGTGGCGCAGACCCTGTTCCACACACCGGTGAAGATCGCGCGCATCCGCTCCCAGCACTACATGCGCCATCCCGACCTGTTTGGCGACGAGGGCGTGCCCGTGGATGTCATCATCAGCCCGGAAAACCTGGTCACCCGCTATATCCACAGGCTGGTGGAACACCCCAGCGCCCTGCAGGTGCTGGATTTCGCCGGTGGCAAGGTGCAGCTGGTGGCGGTCAAGGCCTATTACGGCGGGCCGATGGTCGGACTGCCCCTGCGCGCGATCCGCGAGCACATTCCGGGCATCGATGTGCGCGTCGCGGCCATCTACCGGCGCGGGGAGTCGGTACCGCCCACAGCCGACACGGTCATCGAGGCCGACGACGAGGTGTTCTTCCTCGCGGCCAGCCAGCACATCCCGCGGGTCATTGCCGAGATGCGTCCGCTGGACAAGCCGATCCGCCGCATCATGCTCGGTGGCGGCGGCAATATCGGCAAGCAGCTGGCGGCGCTGTTGGAGCGCGATTACCAGGTGAAGATCATCGAACTGAGTCCCGAGCGCAGCCGCAACCTTTCCGCCGACCTCAATTCGACCATCGTACTTACCGGAGACGCCGCCGACCCGGACCTGTTGCAGGAAGAAAACATCGGCTCGATGGATGTGTTCTGCGCCCTAACCAATGACGACGAGGCCAACATCCTGTCGGCCATGCTGGCCAAGCGGCTGGGCGCGCGCAAGGTGATGTCGCTGATCAACCGCCCCGCCTATGTGGATCTGGTCGAGAGCGGCGTCATCGATATCGCCCTGTCGCCGCACCAGGTCACCATCGGTGCCATGCTGGCCCACATCCGCCGCGGCGACGTGGTGGCGGTGCATGCGCTGCGCCGCGGCACGGCGGAAGCCATCGAAGCCATCGCCCACGGCGACCGTCGCTCGTCCAAGGTGGTGGGGCGCAGGCTGGATGAGCTGAAACTGCCGCAGGGCGCGGTGATCGGCGCCATCGTGCGCGGCGATCAGGTCATCATCGCCCATCACGACACGGTGATCGAGCCGGAAGATCATGTCATCCTGTTCCTCACCAACAAGCGGGATATCCGCAAGGTCGAGAAACTGTTCCAGGTCGATATCACCTATATCTGATCCCATGCAGATCCCGGTCATCATTCGCATCCTCGGTTTGTTGCTGATCCTGTTCAGCTCCACCATGCTGCCGCCGGTGTTCATAGACTGGCTCTACGACGAGGGCGTGGCCGCACCCTTTTTCGATTCCTTTCTGCTGCTGTTGCTGACCGGGCTATTGCTGTTCCTGCCCTTTCGCAAGGCGCGCGCGGAACTGCGCCGCCGGGACGGCTTCCTGGTGGTGTTGCTGTTCTGGTTCGTACTGGGCTCGGCCGGCGGTTTGCCCATGTACCTGTCCGAGGCGCTGTCCCTGTCCTTGACCGACTCGGTATTCGAATCCATCTCGGGGCTGACTACCACCGGGGCCACCGTGGTTACCGGTCTCGATGCCTTGCCCAAGTCGATCCTGTTCTACCGTCAGGAACTGCAGTGGCTCGGTGGCATGGGCATTATCGTGCTGGCGGTGGCGGTGTTGCCGATGCTCGGCATCGGCGGTATGCAGTTGTATCGCGCGGAAACCCCCGGCCCGGTCAAGGACAGCAAGCTGACGCCGCGCATCACCGGTACGGCCAAGGCCCTGTGGTTGATCTACCTGGGCTTGACTGTAACCTGTGCGCTGGCCTACTGGCTGGCCGGCATGACGCCCTTCGATGCCATTGCCCATGCCTTTGCCACCGTCTCCACCGGCGGCAACTCGACCCACGACGCCAGTCTGGGCTATTTCGATTCGACGGCCATCGAGTTGATCGCGATTCTGTTCATGTTTCTGGCTGCGGTGAATTTCGGGCTTCATTTCGCCGCTCTTCATCAGCGGCGATTGATGGCCTATTTCCGTGATGCCGAGTTCCGTACCTTCTTTTCGGTAATGATCGGAGTCAGTCTGATCATCGGCGGCTACCTGTATGCCACGGATACCTTTCACACCCTTCGCCAGGGCTTCGTCGAAGGGCTGTTCCATGTCGTCTCCATCGGTACCTCCACCGGCTTTACCACCCAGGCCTTCTACAGCTGGCCCAGTTTCGTCCCGGTGCTGCTGATCTATGTCAGCTTCATGGGCGGTTGCTCCGGCTCCACGGGCGGCGGCATGAAGGTAATCCGCGTGCTGCTGCTGTTCAAGCAGGGCAGCCGAGAGCTCAAGCGTCTGGTGCACCCCTCCGGTCAGTTCCTGGTCAAGGTCGGGCGCAAGCCGGTGTCGGACAAGATCATCGAAGCCGTGTGGGGGTTTTTCGCGGCCTATTTCGGCCTCACCATCCTGATGGTGCTGATGCTGATGGCCAGCGGCCTGGATCAGGACACCGCTTTCTCCGCTGTCGCCGCGACCCTCAACAACATGGGGCCCGGTCTGGGGCAGGTGGCGCTCAACTACGCCGGAATCAACGATTTCGCCAAGTGGGTGCTGGTGCTGGCGATGCTGCTCGGGCGGCTCGAGATCTTTACCCTGCTGGTGTTGTTCACGCCCGGCTTCTGGCGCAAGTGAATTCCTCCGGCAGACCGACGCTCATCAGCGGCTTCAGGGTGGTCAGCAGGTTGCGGAAGGTGTTGGGGTAATCGGCTTCCTGCGCGGCGAGTATCTCCTTCATGCGCTGGCGCTGGGTCGGTGCCGCGAAACAGGCCGGGCAGTTATCCTCGATCACCGGCAGGTCGGCCTCGGTGGCGAAGGCGCGCAACTGGCGCTCGCGAGCATATACCAGCGGGCGGATCACCCGCAGATCCCCGTCATCGACCCGGTAGTGCGCCTTCATCGTCTTCAACTGCCCGCCGTGCAGGGCCGACATCAGGAAACTCTCCGCCAGGTCGTCGAGATGCTGCGCCAGGGCGATCACCCCATAGCCCTCGGCGCGCGCGGTCTTGTAGATCAGCCCCCGGCGCATGCGCGAGCAGAAGGCGCAGAAGGAATCCTTGCCCATGTGCTCGGCGGCCAGATCCACCACCGGCTCGCGCACGAAGTGATAGTCCACGCCCAGCTCGCGCAGGTAGGGAATCAGCGGCGACGGGTCGAAATCCTCGCTCTGCGGATCGATGGTGACCGTGCCCAGCTCGAAACGGATCGGCGCATGACGCTGGAAATGTGCCAGTACATGCAGCAGCGACAGCGAATCCTTGCCGCCCGACAGACCCAGCAGGATGCGGTCTCCGTCCTGAATCATCGAGAAATCGGCGATCGCGCGGCCAACCGGGCGTAGCAGTTTCTTGGGAGGGCGGGCAAACATGGGCGGCATGATAGCACCGCAACAAGTGTGCAGGGAGGACGGTTTTCTATTCGTGAAGAACCCGTCTGCCGCGAATAAAAAAAGCCTCAATCAAATCCCTGATTGAGGCTGGAGAGCCGTCCTGGCCTGTGATTGACTTGGATAAACATCCCTGAGATAGTGCCTTCCATCAACAAGCAACCCTGCTTGAGCCGTCCTTTCCCTGTTTCGGCCTGTCCTTGTGGCCTGTGTATATAGTGTCCATTCGCGCGTCGATTGAATAGGGCAAATGCCGACGGGGTTTGTAGGAAGGCCTCAACAGGGCGTGTAGGGCGATTCCTACGGCTTGCTACCATCAGGACTTTGCGGCATGTTGTTTCCGGCGATCAAACCGATCCAGACCTTTCACCTCGATGTTTCCGAGCAGCATCGGCTTTATGTGGAGGAATGCGGCACCCGCAGCGGGGTACCGATCGTGTTTCTGCACGGAGGGCCGGGCGGCAGCGCCGAGCCGGCGCACCGGCGCTATTTCGACCCCGAACGCTACCGCATCATCCTGTTCGACCAGCGCGGTTGCGGCAAGTCCTCGCCCCACGCCAGCCTCGAGGAAAACACCACCCAGGACCTGATCGCGGACATGGAGAAGATCCGCGAGCACCTGGGTATCGAGCGCTGGGTGCTGTTCGGCGGTTCCTGGGGCTCGACG
>WGBK01000336.1 GCA_015494335.1 Gammaproteobacteria bacterium
ACAAAGGGCTCGCTGACATGCCCGGTCAGCCTTGGCGAGCGCCCGGTGCGCGTCATGGTGTGCCACTGATCGCGCACGCGCCCGGTGTTGAGTATCAACGGATAGTCGGGATTGGTCAGATGTGCCGGCGGTCGCGGGGTGACGGCCACGAAACGGGCGCGCCGGTTGGGCGTGTAGAAAGCCCCGGTACCGAACAGCCGTCCCGTACCCCGGCCGGGCTTTCGCACCGGCCACTGGACCGGTTCCAGGCTGTCATAGGCTTCGCGATCGAGATCGGCCAGGCCGGACAGGTCGAAATCCCGTTCGCCGTCGTTCTCGAAGGCGGAGAGGCGGGCGTGTTCGAGGAAAATCTCGTGCTCCGAAGCGTAATCGAAACCCCCGAATCCCATTTTTCGCGCCAGTGCGCAGAGCATCCACCAGTCCGGCCGCGCCTCGCCGGGTGGTTCTAGAAAGGCCCGCTGGCGTGAGATGCGGCGTTCGGAATTGGTTACCGTGCCGGATTTCTCGCCCCAGGTGGCGGCGGGCAGCAGCACATCGGCATGGGCCGTGGTATCGGTTTCCACGCAATCACTGACGACGACGAAATCGCAACGCTCCAGTGCTCGCGCGACACGGTTGCTGTCGGGCAGGCTGACCGCCGGGTTGGTGCCCAGGATCCACAGGGCCTTGATACGGCCTTCCTCGACGGCGCGGAACAGCTCCACGGCCTTCAAGCCGGGTTTGCGGGCCATGCGGTTCGCGTTCCAGAAGCGTTCGACGCGCTCGATGTCTTCCTCACGCTCGAAATCCATGTGCGCGGCAAGCTGGTTGGACAGGCCGCCGACCTCGCGTCCTCCCATGGCGTTGGGCTGGCCGGTCAGCGAGAAGGGACCCATGCCGGGGCGACCGATGCGTCCGGTGAGCAGGTGACAGTTGATGATGGTATTGACCTTGTCGGTGCCGCTGCTGGTCTGGTTGACGCCCTGGGAGAACAGGCTGACGGTTCTCTCGGTGCGGGCAAACCAGCGATACAGGGTTTCGACCTGTTCGATGGGCAGACCGCAGTGCTCGGCTACGGCCATTGGGGAGGGCGCATACCAGCGGGCGATGCGCAGGGCTTCCTCGAAACCGTCGGTGAGTTCCTGCACGAACAGGGCATCGCCGTGCCCCTGAGCCTGCAGCCAGGCCAGCAGGCCGTTGAACAGCACCGCATCGGTGCCCGGCTGCAGGGCCAGGTGCAGATCGGCGATATCGCAGCTGGCGGTTTTCCGCGGGTCGATCACCACCACGCGCAGGGGGCGGTCGCTGCCTTCCCGGGCCTTGCGTGCGCGCACGATGCGCTGGTACAGCACCGGGTGGCACCAGGCGGTATTGGAGCCGACGAGCAGGATCAGGTCGGCCTGGTCCAGATCTTCGTAATTGCCCGGCACCGTGTCTGAGCCGAAGGCGCGTTTCTGCGCGGTGACTACCGAAGACATGCACAGGCGCGAGTTGGTGTCGATGTTGGCCGAGCCTATGAAGCCCTTCATCAGCTTGTTGGCGACATAGTAATCCTCGGTCAGCAACTGACCGGAAACATACAGGGCCACGGCCTCGGGACCGTGTTCGTCGATGATCTTGCGGAAGCGTTCGGCGACGGTTTCCAGGGCTTCGTCCCAACTCGTTTTTCGGCCATTGATCAGAGGATGCAGCAGGCGACCTTCGGTGGAGACGGTTTCTGCCAGTGCCGAGCCCTTGGAACAGAGCTTGCCGAGATTGGCCGGGTGATCCGGCGTTCCACGCAATTTCTCGATGCGGCCGTCGGTGGACAGGCTGACATCCACGCCGCAGCCGACGCCGCAATAGGGACAGGTGGTGGTGACGGTTCTGCGGTTCATCTAGGGTCTGCGGCCAGGGGAAAGCCGGGGATGGTACCCCAGCAGGACGAGGCTGCAAGCCCGCCGTCGACATGGGAACGGCGGGCGGGCTGCTGGTTGCTCAGGAAGCCTTGCCGGTCAGTACCCATCGCACATGGCCGATCATGTCGCGCAGGCTGGTTTCGCGGAGGGTCTGCATCAACTCGTCGATGCGGAAGGGGTGATGGCGTTCGTAGGCCACGCCCATCTGCGGCATGTCGGCCAGACCCACCTCGCGGGCATGCTCGACGAAGCCCTTGTTGCGCCAGAAGAAGGCGCCGGGCATGGTGGTCGGGATCACCAGCACGTAGAACAGCGCGCGTCCGATGATCGCCGAGGCCAGGGCCGTCAGCGCCAGCAGGCCGAACAGCCAGGGGTTGGTCCCGCTCACGGCCAGCCAGAAGGCGAGCAGGGCGGAGCCGGCCAGCAGGCCGTTGCGCAGCCACCAGGGTTTGCCGTAGGTGGTCGTCTGTTCGTACCAGGAGGCGGCGCCCTCGCTGCGCGCATGACTCATTTTCCGGGCGTGGAAGACCAGGCCGATGGCTTCGAGCGACAGACCGCCGGCGGCCAGACCGGAGAGCAGGCGTCCCAGCCGGTCGTCGAAAACGCCAAAGGCCATCGCCAGCAGGCCGATCAACAGACTGCCGAGGGTGATGCCGGTGCCCGCAAAGGAAGTGCCGGTTTGCCAGTGGTTCCAGAAGGGACGCGCGGGAATGCGGTAGAGCTTATACATGAAATAGCCGCCAAAGCCGAGTCCGGCCAGCGCAACCACGGCCATGAGATTGGCCAGAGCCGTTGCCCAGCCGCCGTCGAACAGGCTGAACAGGCTGTAGCCGGTCAGACCGGCGAAGAAGGCGGACACCCCGGCGATCTCGCGGCTCACCGGCGACAGGCGCAGGTTGTTGAAGCCGCGGTAGAAGCGGTGCGGCTTGCCCAGGTGCATGTTGAGCTTGAACAGGCCGAAGCCCATCAATGCCACCATCAGCCACAGCGTGGGCAGGAAGGCGGAGGACTCACGGTAGGCCTGGATCGGCTCGATGCCGAACCAGCCGCCGAGCAGCAGCAGGGCGAAGGCGCCCATCACGGTCTGTACCGACAGGGTGAAGGCGATGTGGGCATTCTCGTGGGAGCCGAGCAGCTTCTTCCAGTTCCATTCCCGCCGGTAGCCCTTTTTCGGGTCCAGTTCCGGCTCGTAGTGTTTCTCGTCCTCGCTGCGGTGGTACTTGATTGGTGTCTCGTCGACGCGACGCATCTCGCGCTGGATCGACTTCATTTGCTGGAAACGGATGTTGGGATGGGTGATATCGGTGCGCGGAAAGCCGGGGATCTCGGTCTCGGCCTGCACCCGGCCCTCGGGAATGTTCTCGATCACGCCGAAATCCAGCGCCTTGCCGAGGCAGGCGGAGACGCAGGCCGGCTTGAGGCCGACCTCGAGGCGGTCAACGCACATGTTGCACTTGCTGACCTGGCCCTTGACCGGGTCGAGCTGCGGCGCGTTGTAGGGGCAGACCCAGGTGCAGTAGCCGCAGCCGAAGCAGATGTCCGGATCCTGCAATACCGCGCCGTATTCGGCGAACTTGGTGTAGGCGCGGGTCGGGCAGCCCTTGAGACAGACAGGGTTGTCGCAATGGTTGCAGGCCATCGAGATATTGATGCGCCGGTAATCCGGGTAGCTGCCGCCCTCGACGAAGCCGACCGAGCGAAAGGCAAGGTGCGCGGGTACTTCGTTCTTCTCCGAGCAGGCGGCCTCGCAGGCATGGCAGGCGATGCAGTTGTCGGCATTGAAGTAGAAGCCGTGCTGCTTGTAGCGGTTCGGGTTCTGCGGCGGCAGTTCCTCGTCGTTGATGACGAAGGGTTGCTCGCGCAGCGGGTCGCCCTCGGGCGCGGTTTCGATGGGCTTGCCGTAGCGGTTCACCGGCTGGCTCACGGGATCGTTGAGCAGCGCGTATTCGGGTTCGTTTTCTCGTCTCTTGAACATCTTGTCAGGTCGTGTCGGGTCTAGAACTTGCGCATTTCCTTGCTCAGCCGGGCTGCGGCGAGCTGGTCTTCGATGGTTTCGATGCGCACCGCGGATTGCTTGTAGGCCGGTTGCCGGGAATGGGGGTCGAGCAGGCCCAGGGTCAGTCGGTTCGCGCAATCGTGAAAATGGAAGGGCAGGAATACCATGTTGTGAGGCACACGCTGGGTCGGCTGGGCCATGACTATGGCGTCGCCGCGGCGCGAGATCAGGCGAACATACTCGCCCCGTCGCACACCCAGTTCGGCGGCGGTATCGGGGTTGATCTCGATGAATGGGATCGGGCTGAACTTGTTGTTGTTGCCGATCTTTCCGGTCTTGGTGCGGCCGTGCCAGTGCTCGATCAGGCGACCGGTGTTGAGCCAGATCGGGTATTCCTCGTCCGGTTGTTCGTTGTTGTCGATGAAGGGCAGGGGGATCAGCTTGGCGCGGCCGTCCGGGTACATGAAGCTGGCATCCTCGGTGTAGATGCGCTTGCCACCCTTCGGCGGCGCCTCACCGCGCTCGCGCTGGTCGGCGGTGTAGGGCCATTGGATGCCGCGATGCTGCTCGATCAGCTCATGGTCCATGCCGGAGATGTCGCAGAGGCGGCCCTTCGACAGCTCGCCCATCTCGAGGAAGATGTCGGCGGCCTTTTCCGGGAAACTGACCTTGCCCTCCTTGTTGAAGCGTTCGGCGACGCGGTTGAAGATCCACAGGTCCGGCTTGGCCTGCCCGGGCGGCGTGGTCACCGGCTTGATGCGGTTGACGCGGCGCTCGGTGTTGGTCATCACGCCGTCCTTTTCCGCCCAGGTGCCGGCGGGCAGGTAGAGGTGGGCGTACTGGTTGGATTCGGAATCGACATAGCAATCCTGCACGCAGCAGAACTCCAGTTGTTCCATTGCGCGGCGGATACGCGCGGTGTTGGGCAGGGAGCTGAGCGGGTTGGTGGCGATCAGCCACAGGCCCTTGATCTGCCCGGCTTCCATGGCCTGATAGATGTCGGTCTGGTACATGCCGCGCTTCTTGGGCAGGAATTCCGGGTCGATGCCCCAGAATTGGGCGATCTCCTCGCGGTGTTCGGGCACTTCGAGGTAGCGATGATTCGGCAGCCCGGAGCAGGAAGACCATTCCCGCGTACCCATGGCATTGCATTGGCCGGTGATCGACAGCGAGGTGCCGCCGGGCTTGCCGATGTTGCCGGTGATCAGCGCCAGGTTGTTGATGCCGACCACGCCGTCGGAGCCGTGGGTGGACTGGTTGATGCCCATGGTCCAGATCTGCATCGCCGCGCCGGCCCTGGCGAAGGTGCGCGCTACGACTCGGATGGTGTCTTCGTCGATGCCGCAGAGCTTCGAGGCGGTGACCGGATCGTAGTTCGCGACCTCGGCGCGCAATTCGTCGATGCCGGTGGTGTTGGCATCGATATAGGCCTGGTCGTGCAGGCCTTCCTCGAAGATCACATGCATCATCGCGTTCATCAGCACCACATCGGTGCCGGGGCGGATCGGCAGGTGCATGTTGGCGTTCTGCGCCAGCATGGTGACGCGCGGATCGACGACGATCAGCGGGAAGTTGCGCTTCTCCTGGGCCTCCTTGAGGCGCCAGTAGATGATCGGGTGCTGCTCCGGCAGGTTGGAGCCCCAGGCGATGAGGCAGTCGGTGTGCTCGAAATCCTCGTAGCAGCCGGGCGGACCGTCGGAACCGAAGCTGCGCTTGTAGCCGGATACTGCCGAGGACATGCACAGGGTGGTGTTGCCATCGTAGTTGTTGGTGCCGATCAGGCCGCGGGTGAGCTTGCCCAGGGTGTAGAACTCCTCGGTCAGCATCTGCCCGGTGGAGATCACCGCGAAGCTGTCGGGGCCGTGGCGCTCCTGCACCGCGCGGATCTCGTCGTGCAGCTTGTCGAGAGCCGTGTTCCAGTCGATGGCCTTCCAGTCGTCACGGAAATGGTCGCGGATCAGCGGCTCGGTGCCGCGCCCGGCGGAGTCGAACAATTCGTGCTCGAAGATGCCCTTGAGGCAGAGCTTGCCGCGATTGACATCGGCATCGGCGACGCCGCGCGAAGCCACGGGCTTGCCTTCGGCATTGAGTCCGACCTCGATCGAACAGCCGGTGGAACAATAGCCGCAGGTGGCATATTCCCAGGACTCCACCTCCTTTTCCGGAAGCTTGATCGGATTCTTGATTCCGCGTCCAAACAGCATGGATTTTTTTCTCCTCGTTGAGCCTGCCGGTTGAGGGCCGGCGGCAGTCCAGATCAGGGAACGCCGTGAACCCTTCCATGGGGGCTTGACGGCAGCTTTGCGGCTTCGCAATCCTTGCTATGCCGCAAAGTCCAGCCTCGCCATCCTTGGCGAGGCGTTTGCCAGCTGCGAAAATCCTCTGGATTTTCGTTCTGGCTCACCCCTGCCGCCGACATCCCTGATCTGGACCGCCGCCGCCCCCTGAAATTTAATTCAGTGAAAGATAGACCTTGCCGTTCTCGACCTTGGCGTTGAAGGTGTTGGTGCAGCCTTCGTCGGGACCAAGGGCGTAGCCGCTTTCCAGGTCGATCTTCCAGTTGTGCAGCGGGCAGGTGACGGTGGTGCCGCTTACAATGCCCTGGGACAGCGGACCCTGCTTGTGCGGGCAGGCGTCCCTGATCGCGAAGACCTGGTCGTCGCGGGTGCGGAAAACGGCGACATTCATGGTGTCGGTCTTGACCACGCGGGAACCCAGGCGGGGGATGTCCTCCAGCGCGGCGATTTCAATCCAGTTGCTCATGTTGTACCTCGAAAATGGGAATCTGCTGTGGCGGCTCCCCTTCGCCGGGGAGCCGCATGTGTTGGCCGGGAATCAGGCAGCGCTGATCTCGATGCTCTGGAACTCGTAGGCGTCGGCGCCCTCGGCCCGTTCCTTCCAGGGGTCGATCTGGGCGAACTTCTGGCCGAACTTGAAGCGCTCGTAGAGGGCCTTGCGCTGTTCCTCGTCCTCGACGATGGCCTGCTTGATGTAGTCGAAGCCGACGCGCTCGACCCAGGGCGCGGTGCGCTCGAGGTAATGGGCTTCCTCGCGGTATTTCTGGGTGAAGGCGCCGCAGTACTCGAGTACCTCTTCCTCGGTCTCGACCTTGCACAGCAGGTCGGTGACGCGCACCTTGATGCCACCGTTGCCGCCGATGTGCAGTTCGTAGCCGGAGTCGACGCAGACCACGCCGAAATCCTTGATCGTGGCTTCGGCGCAGTTGCGCGGGCAGCCGGAGACGGCGAGCTTGAACTTGTGCGGCATCCAGGAGCCCCAGGTCAGTTCCTCGAGCTTGACGCCGAGGCCGGTGGAGTTCTGGGTGCCGAAACGGCACCAGGTCTTGCCGGCGCAGGTCTTGACCGTGCGCATGGCCTTGCCGTAGGCGTGACCGGAAACGAATCCGGCCTCCGACAGATCCTTCCACATGGCCGGCAGGTCTTCCTTCCTGACGCCGAACAGGTCGATACGCTGGCCGCCGGTGACCTTCATCTCCGGCACATCGAATTTCTCGGCCACATCGGCGATGGCACGCAGATCGGAGGGCGTGCACAGGCCGCCGAACATGCGCGGCACGACGGAGTAGGTGCCATCCTTCTGGATGTTGCCGTGGGCGCGCTCGTTGATGAAGCGCGATTGCGGGTCGTCGCGGTATTCCGCCGGCCAGTGGGCCAGCAGGTAGTAGTTGAGGGCGGGACGGCAGGCGGCGCAGCCGTCGGGGTTTTTCCACTCGAAGAACTCGCGTACAGCGTCCATGGTCTTGAGTTCGCGATCGCGGATACCGGCGATCACTTCGTCGTGACTGTACTCGGTGCAGCCGCAAACGGGCTTCTTGTTCGGTGTCGCCTCGTAGCCTTCGCCGACGGTGCTGGCGAGAATGGATTCGACCAGTCCGGTGCAGGAGCCGCAGGAACTGGCCGCCTTGGTATGGGCCTTGACCTCGTCCAGCGTGAACAGACCCTTCTTGACGATGGCGTCGACGATCTCGCCCTTGCACACGCCGTTGCAGCCGCAGATCTCGGCATCGTCGGGCAGGGCGGCAACGCGGGTGGCATCGCCGTGACCGGCGTCGCCGAGGTCATGCTGGCCGAACAGGATGGTGCTGCGCATGGCGGAGATGTCGGTGCCGTCGCGCAGCATCTG
>WGBK01000337.1 GCA_015494335.1 Gammaproteobacteria bacterium
CAAGAAAGGCCCCTGAAGGGCCCGTCTCGGAGTAATTTGGTAGGCGCGATTGGATTCGAACCAACGACCCCCACCATGTCAAGGTGGTGCTCTAACCAACTGAGCTACGCGCCTGCAATCAAAGCAGGCGGGCATTATACGAGGCTGCAACCCCAAGTCAACCGTGGCGAGGCCTTGATTTGACGGCATTTTCCGTCCACCAGCGATGGCCGCTCATGACCCTTCATGTCGAGTCAAAGCAGGTCGTTGTCGTAGACATACCGCGCGAGCTGGGCCGTGTTCTTCAGGTTCAGCTTGCGGAAGATGTTGCTGCGATGCTTGCTGACCGTTTTCTCGCTGATCGACAACAGGCTAGCGATCTCCTTGCTGCTGACGCCATCACCAATCAACTTGGCCACCTGCTCCTCCCGATCGGTCAACGGCGAGGTGCGCTGGGCATCCTCGGGAGCGCCGTTGATGGTGAGAAAATTGTTGACCAGCGGGTCGGAGATTCCCGGGCTGAGAAACTTGCGTTCGTGTATCACCGAGATGGCTTCCAGCAACAGGGAATAGTGGTCGGTCTTGAGGATGATGCCATCCACGCCCGCGCTCAGCGCCTTGTGGATATGCAGCGGATTGACCCCGGAAGACAACAATATGATGCGTGTCGTCAACCCGCTGGCCTTCATCTTGCGAATCAGATTGAGCCCGTTGAGCGCCTCGATACCGATCTCGGTCAGCAGCAGATCGGGCGGGTCGGCCTTGATCTCGTTGTAGGCATCGAAACCGTTGATGCTGCGCCCCACCACCTCGTATTCATCCAGGAGCTCCAGCGCCACCGCCAGGCAGTCGACACAGAGGTTGTCACGATCCGCGATATAGATGGTTCTTATACCCATGGTCTGGCCCTCCTTTCGATGATGTGGCGGCTCATTCGAGAATCAGCGAGGATTTGAGCAGTTGCATCTTCTCGGCATATTCCCGCGTCGCATCGAGTGCGTACTGGTGGTTGTAGATAACCTTGGGCGTGATCAGCACGATCAGCTCGCGCTTCACCTTGGAGCGTGATTTCTTGCCGAACAAGCCGCCGATGACCGGCCACTTGTAGGCACCGGGGATGCCGCTGCCGGCGTTGACGCTGTTTTCGGTGATCAAGCCGCCGAGGATAATGGTACGCCCATCCTGCACTGCAACGGTACTGTTGATATTGCGTTGCAGAAAACTGCGCTGTCCGGTGGCATCGTCGATGCCGCCGACATCGGTGACTTCCTGGCTCAGCTCCATGGTCACCAGACCACCGGAGTTGACCCGCGGGGTGACCGACAGCAGCACGCCGGTGTTCTTGTACTCGATGGACTGGGTCAATACATCGTTGTTGGTGGACTTGGTCGAGGAAACCTGCACCGGCTGCTGGTCGCCGACGCGGATGGTCGCCGTGTGGTTGTCCAGCGCCATCAGGGACGGGCTGGAGATGACATTCAGCTTGGATTCCGCCGCCAGGGTGTTGAACACGGCGCGCACCAGGGCCCCGGTGCCGCTGAGCAGGAATGAAAATCCGGGCGCGATGGGACCGATGCCGGCTCCGGAGTTCAGATCCAGCGTGGTATCGGAGTCGAACTTGTCGGCAATGCCATTGTGGCGCAGATACCATTCCAGGCCATAACTGAGTTCGTCGGTCAGCGTCACTTCGACGATGGACACCTCGATCAGCACCTGCAGCGGCAGGGTATCGAGATCCTTGACCACCGACAGGATGTTCTCGTACTGGGACTGGCTGGAAAGGATCAGTATGGAGTTGTTGGATTCATCGGCCACGATGCGGATCTCCGAAACCTTCAGGGGTTTCGCGCTGGCGGTAGTAGGCGCCACGGTTGCCGAGTCGTTCGAGCTCACCACCTTGACCTGATCCGAGGCCACCTTGCTCTCCTTTTTCTTGCCCAGGCTAGAGCCCTGTACATCGGTGAAGATGTTGTTGAGCATTTCGGCCAGCTCGGAGGACTTGCGGTTCTGCACCTTGTAGACATGCAACTGGGCGCCAGAACGTGGCACCGGCTTGTCCAGCAGGGTCATCCACTTGCGCACGGCTTCCAGTTCCTTGCGCTTGCCGGCGACCACCAGCAGTGCATTGAATCGGTCGATGGTATCCAGCACCACACCGTGGTTCTTGTTCTGGCTGTCGAGGATCTTCAGAATCTCCTTTTTCAGGTCCGCCGCCTTGACATGAATCACCGGCAGGATGCCGAGGGATTTCTGCGACAGCCAGTCCACGTCGAAAATGCGCACGATATCGGCAACGCTGGTAACGATCTCGTTGGAACCGCTGACCACGATGGCGCGTCGGTTCTTGTCGATCTTGAGATGACCGGCGCTGCTGGCCACGGTATCGAGGATCGGCTTCAGATCATCGGGGTTGATGTAGTGCACCGGGATCACCACCATGCGGTAACCGGGCTTGAGCTTGCGCGCGTTGAACAGCTCCGGAGTCAGCGCCACGCTCTTGGCCTTGGACAGGGGCAGGATCTCGTAGCGCCCGTCTCTTTTCACCATCACCGCCGAATGCATGGCCAGCACACTTTCTACGATCGACAGCAGTTGCTGATCGTTGACCTTGCCCCGGGTCTGCACGGTGACCTCCCCCTTGAGGCTCTTGTCGAAGACATAGTTCTCGCCCAGCAGGTCGTTGAACACGATGGCGATGAACTCGTTGAGGGCGACCCCGACGAAATCCAGGCTGTATTCCCCCTGGTTCGCGTTGTAATCCATCTTCATGGGCCGGCCCAGCCGCCCGTCATTGCCATAGGACAGGTAGGGCTCCAGGCCCGTCGCCGCATTGCCGTCGGCCCCGACGGCATTGCCGCGGTCGATCAGGGACTCGGCCCGTGCAGCAGATGCGTCGAGCCGAACCTGGTAGCGCGAATCATCCACCGAGGCACAGCCCGAGAGCAAGGTCAGCAAAAGCGCGGCTGTTGTACCCGCGATGAGGATTGGCGATTTCCGGGTTTGCTTATTCATGTCCTGCCTCTTGTTGTTGTTTGAAGGGTATGACGACCTCCCTGCCCTCCTTGCGATAGGAAAAACCCTCACGCGTGATGGAGACCAGTTCCCAGCCATTGATTTTCTCGTTGAGCCGCATGCGGCGAATTTCGCCGTTGCGACGCTCCTTGACCACGGCCAGAAAGCCCTCGTCGCTGACCGCAATACCCAGTGCGAGCACATCCAGCTTCTGCTGCGGCCGTGGAACCGGTTTGCGCTGTACCTTGGGTTTCGGCGGCGTCACCCGGCGATCCTCGTTGAACAGGGCCTTTTGCGTCAGGGACTGGAAGTCGCTGGCCGGACGGTTCAGCAGCAGACGGGCATCACGGGCGTCCGGCAGGGCGACCTCGAAGCCCCCCCCTGTGGCGGGAAGGGTTTCAGCCGATACATCCACCGGCGAGGCCATGCGGTAGTAGAGGCCGGCAAGCGCCGCCAGCATCAGCAGCAGAACCAGGTATTTCATCCTCCGCCCTCCCCGCGCGGCACGAAATAGGCGCCGACGATCAGTGTGGCCGTGAGCTGGTTGTCCCGCTTGCCGGGCTTGACCACGGGCCGGTAGCGCTGCACCGTGCGCTTGATATTGATCTTCTTGACCACCATCAATGGCGTCCGGGACTCGAGTCCATAGAGAATCCGTTGCAGCCCCGCGTGGCTGAGGTCCTTCATGCGCACCTCCATTGCCACTTCGGAAAAACCCTCGTGCTCAACGGCCGGATAGGGTTTCAGGGTCAGGATGCGCGCCCGGCTCTGGGACTCGACCAGGGCCTTGATCCGTTTTTGCAATGCCGAGGCCGCTGTCGATGGGCCATCCTGCTTCAGGTAGAGGGCCTGTACCGACTGTCCCGCCATCCGTTCCTGCAGGGCCTGCACGGCCTTGCCGCGGGCAAGAATGGCATCGACCCGCTGCTTCTTGCGCTGCTCCTGCTGCAACTGCCCGATATCCGCCTGCAGCCGCTGCAGGTAGTAGCCATCGAACAGCTTCCAGGCCACGATCAGCAACAGCAACAGCAGCCCCCACGCAAGGCTGCGCTGGACCCAGGTCGGCAGTCTCTCCAGCTCATTCATCGGTTTTCACCTTCATGCCGATCTCGAAGGCTTCCTTGCCGCTGGCCGCGTTCTTGACGATGGATGAGATGAAACGGATCTCGTCGAAGGCCTCGCTGCGATACAGGTCATCGGAGACTGCCGATGCGGATTCCGCCTCCCCCTTGATGCGCAGCCGATCGCCTTCCAGCTGCAGGTCATGCAGCCAGGCCTGGTCACCAATGGATTCACTGAGCCGCGACAGCAGCGGCAATACCCTGGGGTAGCGGCCGGCTTCCCGGATCAGGGCTTCATCGGTCGATGCCTGCTGCTCCAGGCTGCGCTTCAGAGCCTGGATCTCGCCTGCCTGGGCCAGGCGTTCAGGCGAAACCCGGGATGTGGTTCGCGCTTGCTCCTGCAACCACCAGAAGGGCAGTGCCAGCAAGGCCAGCAGCAACAGCAGATTCAGGCCCCAGACCAGCGTGTCGCGGTTGAACAGGCGCGACGGCAGGCTGCGCCTGATATCCGGGTCCAGCTCGATGGTACAGCGATGGTTGCGATGCAGGTTGACGGTGGAAACCTGCAGCCCCTTGCTCACCAGGTCGCCGATATCCTCGATCAGGGCCGCGTGATCCGGGCGTTTCATCACCTCCACATCCACGCGGACCTTGTCCTGCTGCGCATCCGGCCCGGTAGCATGGAAGTAGCGAATCTCGTCGAGACCGAGCGGCATGTGCTTTTCGAGATCATAGCGAAGCACCGCATCGATGCGGTCACGGGCCTTGCTGGAATAGCTCAAGCGCAGGGACAACAGCCGTTCGGGCGATATCAGGTACAGACAGCGCCCCTTGCGCAGATATTTGCCGATCAGGGTTCGCAGACGATCGCGCTTCTGTTGTTCCAGATCCTGGCCCAGCAGCTCGAAATCGATATCCGGATGCGCCTCTGCGGCCTCGCCGGTCTTCACCGGCTGTACCTCGCCGTTCTGGAAAAAGAACAACTGGGTGTTCTCCAGTGCGTCCTGCTGGAGCTGGCCTTCCTCATCCAGCAACTGGGTAATCTCGCCCCGGTGGCTGGACAGTTCGATCACCCGGGCGGTGCTGTCTTCCGGCAGACCCATTGTCTCGGTCATTTCCACCGCTTGCGTATCCGCGGTTCGGCGGCTCGCCAAAGGCACTACGCTGCCCCCTAGATCGATATCCAGTTCGGTGTCCATCGAGGGTTCGAGCGGGAAATCGGCCTCGATCAAACTGACCTGCTCGACCAGATCCCCCCTGCGGTTGCGCACCAGCACCTCGTCACCGATGTGAACCAGAATGAAATCATGTCGGTCCCGGAGGTCATGCCAGCGCCGGCGCAGGCTCGCCGGCAGGCTTTCGACAAGATTGTCGCGCCACCAGACCAGAAACGCTCTTGTTCGACCGTTCATGTGGCATTTCCTCCACGGCATTGCCTGCGCAGGGGGCCGGCAATGTAACGCTGGTAGGGCGCACCGGAGGTTTCGCGGTAGAAGGTGTAATTCGGATAGCTGTTGAGCATGTGCTCGATGATCTCGAGCAGGTAATCGCGGGAGAAAGCGCCGTTGAGCTGGTAGAGGGCATCGGAGAGCAGACCGAAGGCAAACAGATCCTTGACCAGCATTTCCGCATCGATATCGGAGATTCCAAAGCGACGGGACAGCGTCGAGGCGCGCAAGGCGCGTCCGGGAATGCGACGCGGCTCGGCATAGTTGGTTGCCACGCAAAGCGGAGAGGCCCGGGCCCGCTGCAGCAGCTTCGACAACTCATCGTAGCGCAGGTCCCGTTGCGGAAGCAGCAGCAGACTCAGGTGCGGTCGATCCGCGCAATCCAGCTCGTCGAGCCGGTCTAGATCCGGCTCGTCGATCGCCAGCAACAGCTCGCCCGACTGCGCGCAGAGCTCGGGATAGAGATCGATGAATCGCTGCCAGGCCGCATCGCCGAGAGGTTGCGGCAGGCTTTCCGGGCCGAGACGCTGCACTTGTCCCTGGTCATCGACATAGCGCAAGGCCGTCGACTGGCCGCGCTGCAAGCGGCGCAGGAACTCCCGTTCGCGGCGTTCGCGGTCATCGAACACAAAGCTGTAGTAACCGGTACGGGTCGCCGAAGCCAGGGGAGGGAACAGGCAGGGAATCTTCTCCTGCTCGCAGAATCCGGCCAGACGGGGATAACGATCACCCACCAATGGAGCAAGAAAGGCGAAGACGGGTTGTCGGTCATAGTGTCGTCGCAGTTGATCGGCCCAGCCTTTCGCTGGCCCGTCCAGCTCCCAGAAGTGCAAACGCCACTTGCGGTAGGCCTGGTATTGGGGCTGCTTCTGAATCGGAGAATACCGCTTGCGCTTCAACTCGCTGCGCGTGCCGGAGTTCTTCATGCGGATCAGGCCTTGCAGAAAGGCCTTGTGCTGCGCACGCAATCCTGGATCGATGGAAGGGTCGATAACCACTGCGAGATCGATGAACTCTTCATCCACACCTTCGGGCTCGGGGAACAGACGATCGAGAAAATCAACCAGATCATCGCTCTGACTGCGGGTCAAGGCGTAACGCGGCATGGTCTCGGAAAGCCGGCGACCGGAAGGCGTGATGCCGCTGGTCAACAGGCGGTGCAGGCTTTCCCGGTCGTAGCGATCCAGCCCCGGCCGAAGCTGGAGAAAGCGACCGTCATCCTGCGACAACAGCCCGCCCTGCTGCAGCAGTTTCCAGGCCACGGGTGGCACCGTAGTTCCGGATTCGGAGGTGCCCAGGCCCGACTCTCGGTGACAATTGACACAGGCCAGCACGGCGGGCGAAGGCAGGCCATTGACCGACGAGGCTATGACCTGGCCATTGCGATCAACCCCTTCCATGTAGATTCTCCTGCCCTGCTCCACATCCGCTTCCAGTACGGGCTTGTACCCCAGCAGCAGGCCCAGCAGAAGGAGACGCAGCCCGTTCATGCCCATCGCCTCCTGCCAACGGCCAGCAACAGCAACGCGAACAGCCATTGCGGCGTCAGGGCCGCCCCGCCGATCTGGTCTTCTTCCGCCGCTCCGTCATCGTCCTCGATTTCGACCCGCAGGGATGTCGGGCTCCCTAGACTGGCGCCCACAGGATTGTTCAGCACCAGCTCCATCGTTTCCCGTTGCTCGGCCTGATTGTCGTCCAGCAGGGTGATCTCGATGTCCTTGCGGAATTCCCCACTGTCAAAATCGATCTGTACCGGTCCTGCCCAGAGGTAATCCTCGCCTTTGCGCGTGGAAACATCGCGCACCGACACCTCCACGGCCGCAGGGTCCTTGAGGCTGCCCTTGCGCAACAACTGCACCCGGATTGTCCCGGCGGATTCTCCGAAACGATACCGGGCAGCGGAAAAAAACAGCTGTTTCGGCTGTTGCGGTATGGATTGGCCGTTCAACCACTCGGCCGCGGCGGAAGCCTTGACCAGGCCGTAGCCGAAATCGGCATCGACCCCCGCCGGACCCTTGTCCTCGGCGGTTTGACGCAGTGCGGAGACCCGTTCCTCTGCGCTGCTCTGGAAACGGCTTCGCAACAACGCCAACACACCGCTCAGATGGGGCGATGAGAAGGAGGTGCCATTGTGTATTGCGCTGTTGTCACTGTCGAAGCCATTGAAGCTGAGGGTTGCGGCCTTGATGTTTTCACCCGGCGCCATGAAGGCGGGTATGACCGCACTGCCGCAGCGATCCGGGCCGCGGCTGCTGTTGTACCAGATCGATCCGTCGGACTGCAGCGCACCCACCGAAAGGACATGGGGATCGAAGGCCGGGGTGAGAAAGGAGGATGCTCCCGTGGAGCCGGAATTGCCGACTGCAAAGACGATATCCATGCCCTGGGTAGCCAGGGCAGCCAGTTCCGTGGCAAAGGGATTGATACAGCTTCCCTCGGTACCGGCGAGTCCCCAGGAATTCTGCACGATATCGGGTTGATCCGCCGTGTCCGGATCGCCATCGGGATCGAGCAGCCATTGCAGGACTTCGCTGATGGCGCTCTCGGACGAACTGCCACTGTTGTCGAATACGCGGGCAGCCATCCACTGGGCCGCCGGCGCCACACCGATCGCCGAGCCGGTGGCACTGCCGCCGAGCACGATACTGGCCACCGCCGTGCCGTGACCGCTCAGATCGATGGGCTGATCCTGTTCGCCATAAGGGTCATACCAGCTGTTGCTGCCACCGCGGTAGGAACCCTGGAGATCCTGATGCAAGAGATCCACGCCGGAATCGAGTATTGCCACCACCACCGACTGTCCACGATAGCCCTCGGCCCAGAGCGCATCCACATCCACCTGATCCAGGTTGTCCTGGGCCAGTACGCTGGAAAGGGGAAGTTGCACCAGGCCCTGGGGTTCCACACGGTAGAAACGCTCGGGGCGCAGGGACTGCACATAGTCCAGCTCTCGCAAGCGCTCGAGATAGCGCGGAGAAATCGACAGAGAAACGGCTTGACGCAGCCACAGGCTGCGGTGAACCACCAGATCCGTATCGGAGAGATCCCGTTGCAGGCGACGCAGGCTGCGCTCCTGTGCTGCGCGCAGCCGGCTCAGCTCGGTGGAAAATGATTTCTCTGCGGTAGCACCGAAACCCGGCTGCGGCACGAATTGCAGCAGGTAACGGTTCGCCCGCTCGGCCGCTGGCTTCAATACCAACTGCGCCGCAGCCGGTTGAGCCAAAGCCCCGGCCAGCAGGACGATCAGCGCGATTCGGAGAGCTCTCAACATGGCATCCTACTGCAGCGTCAGAACCTGCGAGACCTGATCCCGCACCTGGATGCGGACCTGGTCGCCGCGCAGCATGTGAGTGCCCTCGTTCGAAAACATGGCAGTATAGTTCTTGCCCGGATGCAGGAATTTGCGATTCGACTTGATGAAACCCACGGTCGGGAAATAGGGGACACTGAGCTTTGCCCGCGACTTCATCGACAACATGTAAGGGAAGCGCTTGCGATCGGAAAGAATCGTGGCCTTTTCCGGGTCCACCACCTTGTAGCGAAACTCGATCATGTAGCCATTGGCCGTGACCCGGGCATGAATGGGCTCGATCCCCCACTCCTGCCAGTCCACCTGGCGCAGCTTGTTCCCTGCATCGCTGGAAGCCAGCGCCCCGCTCGCCTGGAGCAGGCTCAGGGTCAGCAACCAGACCAGTATCTGCAATCTCTGCATGCCTCGATTCTTCATCCTCATCCTCCCGCGGGTTCATCCCGTTCTGTTGTCTGCAGGTCAACCGGACGCAGCCGGGTCGACACTACCTTGAAGCGATCCTCATCCCGGTCGTAACGCATCTGGATGCGATACTGCCGCTCTCCGATCTGCGCCAGAACTCGGTAGTAGGCGCTCATTTCCTCGCTTGTCTCCTCGCCCTGATTCATCAGCTGGTCGACAATCTCGCTGCGCAGGCGATTTCGTTCTTCCTCGTTTTCAGCCTGGAGCATCTGCTCGACGCGGTACTGATCGACACGGTGCATGACGGCCAGTACCGCATCCGGAGCTTCATCCAGGTTGGCCGGCCCTTGATGGAGCAGAGATATACGTTCCAGCAACTGCCAGACCTGTACTTCATTCAGCCCGAGCAAACGAGCCAACTGCCATGGATCTGCAACAGGTACTGTATTTTCCTCATCTTCATCATTTTTTTTCAGCTTTTCCAGCAACTGCGGATCCAGATTAACGATCCGTAATGCTTTTTTAAGTGACTTGTTACGCAAATCAGAAAGGCTGATATACCCAGATTCATTAATTATTTTTATAGTTACCGGCTCTTCATTGAGTACAAACTCGTATTTTTCATGTTTCCACTCCCCGGATAGAATCCGGAACTCGGCAAAACGCTGTACAGACAGC
>WGBK01000338.1 GCA_015494335.1 Gammaproteobacteria bacterium
CCCGGTTCGCGGCACAGCAACTCTATGCCCCATCGCGTCTGCTGAAAGACCGGCCGGGGATCGTTCGCATCCCGGTCGAACGCGACTCCGTCGATCTGATCCACGGCGGCGCCATCGAGGCCAGACCTCTGGTCGCCTGGCGTGCCGGTGGTCTCTATGTCACCGCCTTCAAACTCACCAACCGCACCGACCAGGCACAGACCCTGGATCCCCGTGATCTGCGCGGCGCCTGGTTGACGGCGACCTTTCAGCATCACCGCCTATTGCCCCAGGGCGACGAGGCCGACACCACGGCGGTCTACCTGATCTCGGCCCGTCCATTCGAGGCCTCCCTGTAGGAACCAGCATGGCCGTTCCAACCTCCAATCGACTGCTCCCTCTGCTTGCCGGCGCCGTGGTGCTGATCCTGGCCTTCGTCACCCTGAAGTCCTGTGGGCGAGGTACCGAGTCGGCGGCAGTCATGGATGCCGTGCCCCAGGCGCCGGCACCGGATGCCGACAGTCCGGCCGACACCATCAAGACCCTGACGGCCAACGTCGCAGCCATGACCGCAGAGGTGCAGGCTCTGCGCAAGGACAACGCCCAGCTGCGCAAGGAGAACCAGGAACTTCTGGCCAATCGGCACCAGATCGAGGAGAACGTCACCACGCGGCTGCGACGTGAAATGCTCTCCCGCGAGAAAGGCAAGCAGGTACGCGATCGCATCGACTCGGGCGTGCTCTCGTCCCTGACGGCACGGGTGGATGCACTGTCGCAGGCGATCTCCGGAAACCGATCGGCTCCGGTGGGGCAGGATATCCCGGTGGGGCTGGGTCTCGAAGGCGTGGGTGCGAGCGGTGTGCCTACCGAGGGCCTGGTCTGGATCGACCCGTTGGATGCTCCGTCTGCCGATGGCGCGTCGCAGAGTAGCAACAGCCTGCTGCGCCGAGCCGGTCGGTCTACCGGGCGCCTGCTGAACTCCGCCGGTGAGGGCGTGAGCCATCTCGCCATGAAGGTAGACAGCATCCATCCTGTCTATACCGTTCCCCGTAACGCCACGCTCATCGGCTCGACCGCCATGACCGCCCTGGTCGGCCGGGTCCCGGTGCAGGGGCAGGTACGCGACCCCATGCCGTTCAAGGTGATCACCGGTGCCGACAACCTGGCCGCCAATGGTCTCACCGTACCGGGCGTGCAGGGTATGGTGTGGAGTGGCACGGCGATCGGTGACTGGACACTCTCCTGTGTGACCGGCCGGCTCGATTCGGTCACCTTCGTGTTTCAGGATGGCACCATCCGTACCATCTCGGCCGACGACCGGGGGAAAGGGGGTGCGCAGAAATCACTGGGCTGGATCTCCGATGAACAGGGTATCCCCTGTATCACCGGTGAGCGCAAGACCAATGCCCCGGCCTTTCTCGGCCAGCGCATCGGCGTGATGGCTATCCAGGCTGCCGCCGACGCGGCGGCCAATGCCGAGACCACCTCGGTGGTGAGCAGTGCCGGCAGCGTGACGAGCAGCGTCAGTGGCGATGCCGGCCGCTACGTGCTGGGCAAGACCGTCTCTGGTGGCAGCGAAGAGATCGCCAAGTGGCTACAGGAGCGCCAATCCCAGAGCTTCGATGCCGTCTTCGTCCCGGCCGGCACCCGCATCGCCATCCATGTCGACCGTGAACTCCCCATCGATCTCGATACCACCGGCAGGAAACTGACCCATGCGAAACCCTTCGATCCTCATCTCCGCGCTCGGCTCGATTAGCCTGGTGTTGGGCGGCTGCGCCAGTACCAAGGAGGCCGTACTGCCTCAGGATGGCCCGTCCATGAAGGCCATCTACGAGCGCCATATCGACGAAATGAACACGCAGAGCCCGCAGGTCCTCCGGCGCGAGTTGGGCAGTCGACCACTGAAGACGGGCGAGGCCGATCTGCAGGGCTACAGCCGGGATGCCTTCAACGAGATCGACGTGCTCTTTCCGCGCCTGCCGAACCCGACCCTGGTGATGTATGTGTTCCCGCACCTCTCGGGGGATACCCACGCCCCGGTGCCCGGCTATGCCACGGCATTCCCGATGTACGAGCAGGTGGAATATGCCTTGCCGGGGGAAGTGCCGGTCCAGTCAACCGAGAAAGGGCGGTGACGGCCATGCGCACGAGCAGCGCACGGCGACAGGTCGGCGACAAGCAGGAAGATACGCCCGTTACGACGCGGCAGGTCCAGCGCCTCTACGAGCGTCCGCCATCGTTCACCGATCTCCTGCCATGGATGGAGTATGACCCCGACAGCCGAACCTTCCTGCTGGAGGATGGCATCAGCGTCGGCGCCCTGTTCGAGCTGACCCCGGCCGGCACCGAGGCGCCACGCCGGCCTTCATGACGCAGCTGCGCGATGCGATCCAGACCGCGCTGACCGATGCGATACCGGAAGAGGACGAGGCACCCTGGATCCTGCAGGTGTATGTTCAGGACGAGCCGAGCCTCGAGGACTTCCAGCAGACGCTGGCGGACTACGCGCAACCCAATGCACACGATGCGGCCTATACCCGACACTTTCAGCAGACCATGGCCGAGCACCTGGGCCGGATTACGCAACCCGGTGGTATCTTTGAGGATACGGCGGTTACGGGTACCCGCTGGCGAGGGCAGGTCCGACGGGTACGCGCTACCCTCTACCGGCGTCTGAAGCCCCATGGACGGCTGCCGTCGGCCATCGAGGTCGAAGAGGCCCTGAACGACGTTGCAACCAAATGGGTGGCCTCTCTGGCCTCGGCCGGCATCCGTGCGCGGCGAGGAACGGGCAGGGATCTCTACCAGTGGCTGCTCAAGTGGTTCAATCCGAGGCCCGAAGTGGCCGGTGGCGATCCCGACAGACTGCTGGAGATCGCCCCCTATCCGGGAGACGAAGACCTGCCGTTCGGGCACGACCTGGCGGAGCGGCTGACACTGACGATGCCACGCTCGGACAATACCACCGCCACCTGGTGGTTCGATAATCTGCCGCATACCGTGGTCACCATCCAGGGCCTGCGCCGTGCCCCGGAGATCGGCCACATGACGGCGGAGCGCCAGGCCGGCGACCACGTCTTCACGCTGTTCGACCGCCTACCGGAGCACACCATCATGGTGCTGACGCTCACGGCCACGCCACAGGACGTCACCCGCAACCACATCGCCCAGGTCAAGCGGGCCGCTGTCGGTGATTCTGCAGAAGCGGAACTCACCCGGGAGGATGCCGAGGCCGTGGAACGTGAGATGGCACGCGGCAACAAGCTCTATCCCCTCAGTATGGCCTTCTATGTGCGGGGCGACGACCGGAAGGCCCTACGCGCCAACGTCAACCAGCTCAACGCCTTGCTGCTGCCCAACGGCTTGCAGCCCATCCTGCACGAAGCCGACCTGCTGGCGCTCGACAGCTACATCCGCAATCTGCCCATGGCCTACGACGCGGCACTGGACAAGTCCCGGCGCCGCTCCCGGCTGGTGTTCTCCAGCCACACCGCCAACCTGATGCCCCTGTACGGCCGCTCCAAAGGGACGGGGCACCCCGGCCTGGTCTTCTTCAATCGCGGTGCCGAGCCCCTGGTGTTCGATCCGTTGCACCGTGTCGACCGGAAGAAGAACGCCCATATGCTGATCCTAGGCCCCACCGGAGCCGGAAAGTCGGCGCTACTGGTCTATCTGCTGCAACAGATGGCTGCCATGTACCGGCCGCTGATCTTCATCATCGAAGCGGGTGGCTCCTTCTCGCTGCTGGGTCAGCAGTTCCAGGACCATGGGCTGGCCGTCAACCAGGTCACGCTGAACCCGAATGCCGATGTCAGCCTGCCGCCCTTCGCCGATGCCCTGCGGGTATTGCAGAAAGAGCGCCAACACCACCTCCGGCAGGATCCAGACGCCCTGACGGACGATGATGACGAAACGGATGAAGAGGGCAGCGGCCGGGACATCCTGGGCGAGATGGAGATCGCAGCCCGTATCATGATCACCGGTGGCGATGAGCGCGAAGACGCGCGCATTACCCGGGCCGATCGACTGCTGATCCGCAACGCCATCTTCCTGGCCGCCAAAACGGTGAAGGAGGCCGGTGGGGATCAGGTGCTCACCCAGGACGTGGTCGATGCCCTCCAGCGCATTGGTCATGACGAGAGCTTACCGGATCACCGCCGTAACCGGGCGATCGAGATGGCCGATGGTATGGCATTGTTCTGCTCCGGTCTTGCCGGTCATTTCTTCAACCGCCCTGGCACCCCCTGGCCCCAAGCGGACGTCACCATCCTGGAGATGGGCATCCTGGCGCGCGAAGGCTACGAGGACCAGCTCACCGTGGCCTACATCTCCATGATGAGCCACATCAACGACCTGGTAGAGCGCCATCAGCACGACGAAAGACCCACCCTGGTGGTGACCGACGAGGGCCACATCATCACCACCAACCCGCTGCTGGCCCGCTATGTGGTCAAGATCACCAAGATGTGGCGCAAGCTCGGGGCCTGGTTCTGGATCGCCACCCAGAACCTGGAGGATTTCCCCGACGCCAGCCGCAAGATGCTCAATATGATGGAGTGGTGGCTGTGCCTGGTCATGCCCAAGGAGGAGGTGGAGCAGATCGCGCGCTTCAAGGACCTGACCGACGTGCAGCGCAACCTGCTGCTCTCCGCGCGCAAGGAGCCGGGCAAGTACGTCGAGGGCGTGGTGCTCTCGGACAACCTCGAGGCGCTGTTCCGCAACGTGCCGCCGCCGTTGTCGTTGGCGCTGGCCATGACAGAGAAACACGAGAAGGCGGAACGCGCCGCCATCATGGCGGAACGGGGCTGTTCCGAACTCGAGGCCGTGCATGTCATCGCCGAGCGAATCGCCGCCAGGCGAGGGTTGTGACTCGAAAGGCGCCAATGGCCCG
>WGBK01000339.1 GCA_015494335.1 Gammaproteobacteria bacterium
ACGAAACAGGCCTCGGCAGCCTTGCCGAAATGGCGTTTCTGGGCCACGGCGACGATGTAGCGGAGTTCGGTGAGGGTCATGCGGTTGCGCTTCAAACGGGTTCTGTATTCAATATGAGACTATCGAAAAACCTGATTCAATGAAAGATATCAATTGTTACGGAGCGTTTCACTGATGGGCTGGATCGAACGCTTTTTTGCTCCCGCTTTCGACCGCTTCCGCGAACAGGCGCCCGAGATGGCGACCGAACTCGCCACGGCGGTATTGCTGGTCGAGGTGGCGCGGGCCGATCACAAGGTCGAGGAACAGGAACTGGCAACGATCCGCCGGTTGCTGCTGGAACGCCTGTCGCTGTGCGAGGAAGAGGTGGACAGCCTGTTGCAGCAGGCCGGTGAGGAAGCTGATCACCTGGTGTCTCTGCAGCACATCACGCGGCGCATGAACGAGCAGCTTTCACAGCAGGAGAAACTGCGCGTCGTCGAGATGATGTGGCAGGTCGTCTATGCCGATGGCGAGAAACATCACTACGAAGAACACCTGATCCGCCAGGTGGCGGACCTGCTGTACATCCCCCATGTGGATTTCATTCGCGCCCGACATCTTGCGGAGCAGGGCTGATTCATCTACCCGCTTACTCAAGCTGTCAGCCTGAGAAACGACACCGCACTTATCCGGGGCTTGTGCCCCGGCGGTGGCTCAATCGGTAAAGAACTGCTGGGAAAGCTGAATCGTTTCGCTGGCGCCGTCGGGCGTTTTCACGCGGATCTTGAAGTTCAGGGTTTCCTCGTTGCTGACGCGGAAGTCGCCGATGTAGTAGATGGCGTTCTGCTCCTCGATCTTGCGCAGCTTGATGGGGCGCATCTGTCCGCTCAGGTTTGTGGCGGTGACATCGATATCCGCCTCCACGCCCTGGATGTTCTTGCCCTTCTTGACCACGGACACGTTGAGCAATCCGCGGTTCTTGCTGCGCGTGATGTGATAGGCCTTGGCCACCTGGGGTGGCAGCGCCTCGGTCGGCAGGGCGTTGAAATGAACGATGTATTCGCCGACGGGCTGGGCGCTTTCGGCCAGGGCGGCGTTGGCGGACAGAATCAGGAAAGACAACAGGATGCTGCGAATGAAATGTTTCATGGTGTGCCTCCGTTGCGGTTGTTGACCCTTATTGGACCACAATCCGGAGGAAGATTCAGTCCCGTTGTTTGGCTGGCTCCGGAACGAGTTGCCGGAAGGACTCGGGCAGATGCTCCGAGCGGATGCGCAGGGTCTTGCGCCGGCTGCTGGCCCCGCGGGTCAGTTCGACAGAAGATTTGGCGACCCCGAACTGCTTCGCCAGCCAGGCGATCAGGGCCTGGTTGGCCTTGCCGTCCACCGGCGGTGCCTGCAGCTGGATCTTCACGCAGCCGTCGTGCAGGCCGACCAGGCGTGTCTGGCGTGCGCCGGGCTGGATATGGCAGTGCAGCAGAATTTCCCCGTCGCACAGCTGCCAGGGATGATTCTCCATGTTACAGGGCCATCGCCAGGTACAGAATCGGCGGCAGGACCAGCATCTTGGCTACCATCAGCCCCAGGGTCGCGAACAGGGGCGAAAGGTCGAGACCGCCGATGGGCGGTATCCAGCGCTGTATCGGCTGCATGACCGGGCGCGCGATCTGGTTGATCAACCCGAGGATGGGATTGTAGGCGCCGGGATTCACCCAGCTCATGATCACCTGCACGATGATCGCGAACAGGAAGATGTTGATGAAGGTGGCAAGAATGTCGGCCACGGCCACCAGCAGCAGGCCGAGCACGCCGACCTGGCCGATCGGCACCCGCGCATTGCCGACCTCGATGATGCCGGCACCGAGGGCCATCAACAGGAAATACTTGACCAGCAACAGCAGCAGGGCCAGCACCAGGGCCGCGATGTCCTGACGGCCGAAGCCGGGGATGATGCGGCGCAGCGGCTTCAGCGGCGGAGTGGTGGCGCGCACGATGAATTGCGAGACCGGGTTGTAGAAGTCGGCGCGCAGGGCCTGCAACAGAAAGCGTGCCAGCACCAGGAACAGGTACAAGTCGAACAGGGTGCCGATGATCAGCACGAGCGGTGATGTCAGGTAGCCGGGGCCCATGAAGGTTCCTCAATCAGAATAGGGTTATGGCGAAGCCATGAATTTAAATAAAGGCCGTTTGTTTCGGGGAGGCAGCGGTCCATGTCAGGGAACGCCGTAAACCCTTCCCTGGGGGCTTGACGGTGGCATCCATGCCACCGACATCCCTGACCTGAACCACTGCAACCCCTTGAATTAACAGCAGTGAGATTATTGGCCGAGCTCATCCGCCAGCTCGGCGGCGCGATCCCGGGCCGCGCGCACCGCCTGTTCGACGGTCTGCGGCAGGCCGGCTTCGAAGAAGCTGCGGATGGCCTGCTCGGTGGTGCCGCCGGGCGAGGTTACCTGCCGGCGCAGCTCGGCCACATCATCGTGGTCCAGCGCCATTCGGGCGGCTCCAAGCGCGGTCTGGCGCGCCAGCCGGGCTGCGGTGTCCGGTTCCAGACCTATGGTCTCGCCGGCGTTTTGCAAGGCCTCGATGAACAAAAAGAAGTAGGCCGGGCCACTGCCGGAAACCGCGGTAACCGCGTCGAGCTGGGCCTCCTCGTCCACCCATTCGACGATGCCGACGGCTTGCAGGATCCGCTCGGCCTGTTCCTTCTGCACCGCCGATACTTGGCGGTTGGCGTGCAGGCCGCTGGCCCCGAGGCCGAGCAGGGCAGGCGTATTGGGCATGCAGCGCACCAAGGCCCGGTCGCCTCCGAGCCAGCGTTCGATGTCTGCCTCGCGCAGGCCGGCGGCAATGCTGATGAACAGGGGCTGCTCCGGCAACGGCAGCAGGCTCGCGCATACGGTCTTCATGACCTGCGGCTTGACCGCGAGCACGACGATGTCGGCCTGTTGTGCGGCCTGACGATTGTCCGCCTCGGTACGGATGCCGTGCTGCGCCTGCAGACGCTCGCGTTTTTCGGGATCGGGGTCGCTGGCCAGGATACGGTCGGGCGGATGGCCCTCGCGGATCAGGCCGCCGATGAGGGCCCCGGCCATGTTGCCGGCGCCGATGAAACAGAGAGTCGGACTGTCTGGGCTCATGTGGATGGTTTTCCGGTGGTCTTGGGCGCTCGCGCGCCGAACAGGGCGGTGCCGATGCGCAAAAGGGTGCTGCCCTCGGCAATGGCGGCTTCGAGATCGCCGCTCATGCCCATCGACAGGGTGTCGCAGGCGGGATGGTCGGCGCGCAGGGTATCGAAGGCCTGACGCAGGGTGCGCAACGGGATGCGTTGCTCCTCGAGCCCCTGCCGTGGTGCCGGAATGGTCATCAGGCCACGCAGGCGGACGCCGGGCAGGGTTTCGATCTCGTTGGCGAGGCCGGGGATCTCGTCGATATCGATGCCGGCCTTCTGCGGCTCCCGGTCGATGTTGACCTGCAACAGGATGTTCAGGGGTTCGCGGCCATCGGGGCGTTGTTCGCCGAGGCGGCGCGCGATCTTGAGGCGGTCGACGCTGTGCACCCAGTCGAAATCGCGGCTGATGAGCCGGGTCTTGTTGGACTGGATCGGTCCGATGAAATGCCACAGCGGCGCCGGATCGAGTGGCAGGGACGCAATTTCGGCGATCTTGGATTCGGCTTCCTGCAGGTAATTTTCGCCGAATTCGTGCAGGCCGGCGCGGTGTGCCTCGAGGATGTCGGACACCGGCTTGGTCTTGCTCACGGCGAGCAGGCGGATGTCCTTCGGGTCGCGCCCGTAACGCTCGCAGGCGGCGCGGATCTGCGCTTGCACGCGGCGGACATTTTCTTCGATGAAGCTCATGGCTTTTGCTATAGTCAGTGATGCGCGCCGACGGCGTTGCGTACAAGAACAATACTCGCAGCAGAATATAACACCCATCACCCAGCAGGATCGACCATGGATATAGCCCAACTCCTTGCCTTTGGCGTCAAGCAAGGCGCCTCGGATCTGCACCTGTCCGCCGGTCTGCCGCCGATGATTCGCGTCGATGGCGATATCCGCCGCATCAATGTGCCGGAAATGGACCACAAGCAGGTCCACGACATGCTCTACGACATCATGAGCGACAAGCAGCGCAAGGATTACGAGGAATTTCTCGAGACCGACTTCTCCTTCGAGATCCCCGGCCTGGCCCGTTTCCGCGTCAATGCCTTCAATCACAACCGCGGCGCCGGCGGCGTGTTCCGTACCATCCCGTCGAAGATCCTGACCCTGGAGGATCTGGACGCCCCGGCCATTTTCCGCGACATCTCCGAATACCCGCGCGGCATCGTGCTGGTGACCGGACCTACCGGCTCGGGTAAGTCCACCACCCTGGCGGCGATGATCGACTACAAGAACGACAACGAATACGGGCATATCCTGACCGTCGAGGACCCGATCGAATTCGTGCACCAGAGCAAGAAATGCCTGGTCAACCAGCGCGAGGTGCACCGCGATACCCTGGGCTTCAACGAGGCCCTGCGCTCGGCCCTGCGCGAGGATCCGGATACCATCCTGGTCGGTGAGCTGCGCGATCTCGAGACGATTCGCCTGGCGCTGACCGCGGCCGAGACCGGTCACCTGGTGTTCGGCACCCTGCACACCAGTTCTGCGGCCAAGACCATTGACCGTATCGTCGACGTATTCCCCGCGGCGGAGAAGGCGATGGTGCGTTCGATGCTGTCGGAATCCCTGCGCGCGGTCATTTCCCAGACCCTGCTGAAGAAGATCGGCGGCGGCCGTATAGCGGCCCACGAGATCATGATCGGCACCCCGGCGATCCGCAACCTGATCCGCGAGGACAAGATCGCGCAGATGTACTCGGCGATCCAGACCGGCCAGGGGCTGGGCATGCAGACCCTGGATCAGAACCTCAAGGCGCTGCTCGCCAAGGGCGTGGTCAGCAAGGAAGAAGCTCGACGCAAGGCCGTCACCCCGGACGCGCTGTAAACCGAAGCAAGATTGCGGAGAAACGAGATGGATCGAAACAAGGCGATCAATTACATGCACGAGCTGCTGCGCATGATGGTCAGCAAGGGCGGCTCGGACCTGTTCCTCACCACCGGCTCGCCGCCGGCGATCAAGGTGGACGGCAAGATCAACACCGTGTCCAAGCAGGTGCTGGCGCCCAGTCACACGCAGATGCTGGCGCGCTCGATCATGAACGACAAGCAGGTGTCCCAGTTCGAGGAAACCCAGGAATGCAACTTCTCCATCGCCCTGCCGGGCGTGGCGCGCTTCCGGGTCAATGCCTTCATCCAGCGCGGCAGCACCGGACTGGTGCTGCGTATCATCAATTCCGACATTCCCAGCTTCGATGAACTGGGCCTGCCCGAGATCCTGCAGGAAATCTCGATGACCAAGCGCGGTCTGGTGATCTTCGTCGGCGGCACCGGGTCGGGCAAGTCCACCTCGCTGGCGGCGATGGTCGATTACCGCAACCGTCACAGCCATGGTCACATCATCACCATCGAGGATCCGGTCGAGTTCGTGCACGAGCACAAGAATTGCATCGTCACCCAGCGCGAGGTCGGTGTGGATACCGAGAGCTACGAGATTGCGCTGAAGAACACCCTGCGCCAGGCCCCGGATGTGATCCTGATCGGCGAGATCCGCGATCGCGAAACCATGGAGCACGCGATCGCCTTCGCCGAGACCGGCCATCTTTGCTTGAGCACGCTGCATGCCAACAGCACCAACCAGGCGCTGGACCGGATCATCAACTTCTTCCCCGAGGAGCGGCGTCAGCAACTGCTGATGGACCTGTCGCTGAACCTCAAGGCGCTGATCTCGCAACGACTGATTCCGCGCATCGATGGCAACGGCCGGGTTCCGGCGGTGGAAGTCATGATCAACACCCCGCTGATGTCGGACATGATCTTCAAGGGAGAGGTGCACGAGATCAAGGAGCTGATCAAGAAATCCGGTGAGCAGGGCATGAAGACCTTCGACCAGGCGCTGTTCGATCTCTACGAGACCCGTGCCGTCAAGTACGAGGACGCGCTGCGCAATGCCGATTCGGTCAACGATCTGCGTCTGCGCATCCAGCTCGAGAGCAACACCGCGCGCAAGACCGGCCTGGTGGCCGACTACCGCGACGATTTCGAGCTCGAGGAGGCCGACGAGGATCGTCCCGGCGGCATGATCTGACGATGAGAACTTCCCGATGAGCAAGCAACCCACCACCAGGCTGCTGGAGCCCTACCTCAAGATCATGGCCGAGAAGCAGGCCTCGGACCTGTTCTTCATCACCGGCGCGCCGCCCAACATGAAGCTCGACGGCCAGACCTCGCCGATCGCCAAGAAGCCCTTCGAGCCGGGGCAGGTGCAGAAGCTCGCCTACAGCCTGCTGACCGAGGAACAGGTGATGGATTTCGAGATCAACCGCGAGCTGAATCTCGGTTTCACGCTGGAGGGTGTGGGGCGCTTCCGTGTCAACATCTTCATCCAGCGTTCCGAGGTGTCGATGGTCATCCGCTACATCAAGTGGGACATCCCGACCATCGACGAACTGGGTCTGCCACCCATCCTCAAGGATATCGTCATGGAGCGTACCGGCCTGGTGCTGGTGGTCGGTTCCACCGGCTCGGGCAAGTCCACCACCCTGGCGGCCATGCTCAATCACCGCAATCATCTCGAGGGTGGGCATATCCTGACCATCGAGGATCCGATCGAGTTCGTGTTCCGTCACGACAAGGCCATCGTGTCCCAGCGCGAGGTCGGCATCGACACCCTGTCCTACGAGAACGCCCTGCGCGAGGCCCTGCGCGAAGCGCCGGAGGTCATCATGATCGGCGAGGCGCGCGACCGCGAAACCATGCAGGCGGCGATTAACTACGCCGATACCGGCCACCTCTGCCTGACCACGCTGCACGCGGTCAACTCCAACCAGGCCATGGACCGAATGATGAACATGTTCCCGACCGACATGCGCGACCAGTTGTTGATGGACCTGTCGCTGAACCTCAAGGCGATCATCTCGCAGCGCCTGGTGCCGGCGATGGACGGCAAGCAGGCCTGCGCCGTCGAAGTGCTGCGCAACACGCCTTACATCGCCGAATTGATCCGCGAGGGCCAGTTCAACGAGATCAAGGAAATCATGGAGAAGGGCGATACCGTGGGCATGCAGACCTTCGACCAATCTTTGTACGACCTCTACAAGGCCGACCGCATCACCATCAAAAGCGCCCTGGCCCACGCCGATTCCAGCACCAACCTGGAGTGGAAGATCAATTTCGGCAGCGAGCAGCATCGCAGCCAGCGTCACAACCTCGAGGACAATCCCTTCCCCGACGAGCTCGAGCTGCCGTCCTCGCAGTGATCCAGACCCATGACGCGCAACCAGGCTTACCTGATGTTGGCCGGTTCGGCCCTGTTCTGGTCCGGGAACTTCGTCATCGGTCGGGCCTTCGCCGGCGATATCGCGCCCTTGACCCTGTCCTACCTGCGCTGGCAGACCGCGTTGCTGATCCTGCTGCCCTTCACGCTGCGGCCGTTGCTGCAGCAATGGCCGCTGATTCTCGCCCACAAGTGGAAGATGCTGTTGCTCGGGGTGCTCGGCGTGGCCGGCTTCAACACCCTGGCCTATCTCGGGCTGCACGAGACCACGGCCACCAACGCGCTGCTGATCAACAGTTTCATTCCGATTCTCATCATCCTGCTGTCGCGCATCTACCCGGGCTTGCCAATCCGCTGGAACCAGCTGCTCGGCATACTCGTTTCCACCGCCGGCGTGGCGATCCTGATCGCCCAGGGGCAGTTGCAGCGGTTGCTGGCGCTGGAGATCAATCGCGGTGACCTGTGGGTTCTGGCGGCGGCGCTGGTGTGGGCGATCTACTCGATTGGCCTGAAGTTTCGTCCGGCGGAGCTGAAACCCGCGAGTTTTCTCGCCTTCACCGTGCTGGTTGGCACCCTGACCCTGGCGCCCGTTTTCTGGCTCAACCCCTTCGACGAGCCCGCCTTCGAGCCGACTCCGGCCAACCTGGTGGCGGTCGGTTACGTGGCGCTGTTTGCCTCGGTCGGGGCCTACCTGTTCTGGAACCAGGGGGTGAAGGTCGTGGGCGCGGGCGCTGCGGGGCAGTTCATACACCTGATGCCCGTTTTCGGCACCCTGATGGCGGTGGTGTTTCTCGGCGAAAGGCTGCATGCCTATCATCTGGCCGGCGCGGCAGCGATTGCCGCGGGCATCTATCTGTCCTTGTCAAAGCGGTTCTCGAGGATAGGAGCCTGAAAGCCGGAGCAGGGCAGCTACAGGGGCTTGCCGGCCAGCAGTGTCTGTACTGCGCGGGCGGAAAAATCCCAGCCCTTGAAGGGGCTGTTCCTGCCCGCGGAGAGAAAGTTCCCGGGGTCGCAGACATCCATGCGCCCGGTCTCCACCAGCACTACATCCGCGATTTCGCCCGCAGCCAGGCGCCCGGCGGGCAGGCCGAAGAGTGCTGCCGGACGGGTGCTGATGCGGTCGATCAGCGCGGCCAGATCCAGCACGCCCTCGTCGATCAGGCGAAAACCCAGCGGCAGCAGGGTTTCCAGGGCGCTGATCCCGGGGCTGGCGGAGGGGAAGGGAGCCAGCTTGGAATCCTGATCCTGGGGCTGATGATCGCTGCAGATGCAATCGATGGTGCCATCGGCCAGGCCCTCGCGCAGCGCGTCGCGGTCACGCATCGAACGCAGCGGCGGTAAGGTCAGTTTGTTGCTGTCGAAATCCTCGATGTCGCGATCGATCAGGAACAGCTGGTGCATGGCGACATCACAACTGACCGGCAGGCCGTCCCGCTTGGCCTGGCGAATCATCTCCACCGAGCGGGCGCAGGAAAGCTGGCCGAAGTGGGTGCGCGCCCCGGTTTGCGCCACCAGCTCGATATCCTTGGCCAGAGCGGCGGTTTCGGCGGCTTCCGGCACCGGTGGCAGGCCGAGACGGGTCGCCAGCTCGCCCTCGTGAGCGCAGCCGTTGGCGTATAGCGAAAGATCGCGCGGCTGGATCACCACCAGCATGCCCAGGCCGCCGGCGTATTCCATCGCCCGGCGTTGTACCAGGTTGTTGTTGAAGGCGGCAAAGGCGTTGGAAAGGGCGACACAGCCGTTGGCCTGCAACGAAGCCATGTTGCTCAACTGTTCGCCCTGCAGTTCCTTGCTCAGGGCGCCGATGGGGTAGAGGTGACAGAGATTGCCGGCCTTGGCATTGCTGTGGTGGATCAACTCGATCACCGCCGAGTTGTCGATGACCGGCAAGGTGTCGGGCGGGATGCACAGGCTGGTGATGCCGGCATGGCGTGCGGCTCGGGTTTCGCTGGCGATGCGCGCCTTGCGGGTGTGGCCGGGTTCGCGCATGCGGCACTGGATATCCACCAACCCCGGAATCACCAGGCGGTCCGTAGCATCGATCTCCTGCTCGGAGGTGAAACCTTCCGGCGCATCGCCGACGGCGACGATGAGCTGGTTGTCGATGTACAGGTCGGTGATCCGGTCGAGGCCGCTGTCGGGGTCGATCACGCGGCCGCCATGGATGCGCAGCTTCATGCCTCCTCCTGCGGTTGGGCGATCATCGACATCACCGCCATGCGCACGGCGATACCGTAGGTAACCTGGCTCAGGATCACCGATTGCGGGCCGTCCATGACCGAGGATTCGATCTCGATACCGCGATTGGCCGGGCCGGGATGCATCACGATGGCATCCGGCCGAGCCCGTTTCAGGCGCTCGGCGGTGAGGCCGTAGAGGCGGTAGTATTCGGATTCGCTGGGCAGCAGGGCGCCGGTCATGCGTTCCTTCTGCAGGCGCAGCATGATCACCACGTCCACGTCCTCGAGCCCTTCGTCGAGATCGTGGAAGACGCGAACGCCCAGGCTTTCCGCCTGCTTGGGCAACAGGGTCGGCGGTGCGATCACGCGTACCTCGCCGGTGAGCAGGATGTTGAGGGCGTGAATCTGGGAGCGCGCTACCCGGGAGTGCAGGATGTCACCGACGATCGCGACCCGCAGGCGAGTGAAATCCTGCTTGTAGCGGCGGATGGTGAACATGTCGAGCATGGCCTGGGTCGGATGCGCATGCTGGCCGTCGCCGGCGTTGAGCACGCTGACGCCGGGGCCGACATGCTGGGCAAAGAAATGGGCGCTGCCGCTGTCGCGGTGGCGGATCACGAACATGTCGATCTGCATCGCCTCGAGGTTGCGCAAGGTGTCGAGCAGGGATTCGCCCTTGACCGTGGCCGAGGTATTGATGTCGAGGCTGAGGATATCCGCCGACAGGCGCTGGGCAGCCAGCTCAAAGGTGGAGCGGGTGCGGGTGCTGGCCTCGAAGAACAGGTTGGCCACGGTCTTGCCGCGCAGGATCGGTACCTTCTTGATGCTGCGGTCGGTGACCGAGGTGAAGGATTCGGCGGTGTCGAGGATTTCCGTCAGCAGTTCCCGTGACAGGCCTTCGATATCGAGAAAATGGCGCAGACGGCCGTTGGGCGTGAGTTGCAGCTCAGTCGCGCTCATGGGCTTCGATGCGCTGCAGTTTGAGGCTGAGCGGTTGCGGTCCTTCGAGCTTGATCTGCTCTTCCGGTGCCAGTTCGATGCTTGCTGCGACGAAATCGGGCTGGATCGGCAGTTCGCGACCGCCACGGTCGATCAGCGTGGCCAGCAGGATACGCTCGGGCCGGCCGTAGTCGAACAGCTCGTTCATCGCGGCGCGGATGGTCCGACCGGAATGGATCACATCGTCGACCAGCAGGATCGTCTGACCGTCGATATCTCCCGGCAGGCTCGAGGGCTTGACCGTCGGATGCAGACCGATCTTGGTGTAGTCGTCGCGGTAGAAGGTGATGTTGAGCTTGCCCAGCGGCGCTTCGGGCGCAAGACGCTCGCGCAGGTGCTCGGCGATCCAGTAGCCGCCGGTTTCGATGCCGACGATGAGGGGCTGCGGCTCGATCTCG